>JAPLVI010000136.1 GCA_026397195.1 Candidatus Berkelbacteria bacterium
TCCCGCCCGGGACAGTCCAAAATGAAGGCCAAACTTTTTCATTGCGATGGCGCTTCGCGATTAGAACTTTCCTCTTTTTGAAAATAATTGCCGTTGCTGAAACAACGTGCAAATCCATTTTTTTAGACATAATCTCCTATCTTTATATTCACTGGCCTAATACCCCGGCCTTCGGGCCGGAAACATAGGCCAGCCCGAAGCGAGCGATAGCGAGCGGAGGAAATGTCGAACTATCCGAGGCCTGCCCGCCAAGCCTTGCAAGCTGGCATGGCAGGCGGGCGTCAGGCTTAAGGATTCTCATGGACGTAAGTCCATGGTAGTTCATAATCGTTTTCATTCCGCCACCAATTTTTGGATTATTTTAAATAATTGGGGGTGGAGTGAGGTGGTGAAATATTTTTTGAGTTCTTTTTGCAATTTCGTTCATTTTTCTCCTAGTTCACCTATTTTTTCATATTGGGCAATAAAACTATCTTCAGGATCTTTATCCCCTGGCTCATAATAATCTGCTCTTGCTTCTGGTTTCTCTGTTGGAGCTAATATTTCTCTAAAACCCGCATCTTCAATTTCCGATAATCCTTCTTTTGCTGGGGTTGGGGTAGAATTTTCTATAATTGTCAATTTGCCACCATCCTTAAGAACTCTGTTAATTTCAGCCAAAATCAAATCCTGATCTCTATGAGCATGCTCGGCTTTAAAATGATGAAGAAGACAAAATAAATTAGAAAGAACAACCTCATCAACAGAGTTGTCCTGAAAAGGCAGATTTTGAGCACGGGTGGTTAGTACATCCATTTTGCCGCTGCTCTTTTTACCTCGCAGCATCTCCCATATAACCAAGGTATCCCTTGCAGCTTTAGTCTCCCTTTTATTTTCTTCAATGCCAATATAATGCTCGTCAGCTTTAATCTTTCTTTTGCCAACAATAGGAAAAGGTTTTGCTCCCGTTCCGATTTCAATAATTATTTTTTTGTCTGGCTTTTTTTCCGGTTGGATTGGAGTAGTTGATTCGAATTCAGGTCCATTCATAATTTATAATTCTTAATTCTTGATACTATTCTACACCCCTGCCGCCAATTTTTGGATTATTTTATAACAATATAAAAAAGGACTCGGACCTATCAAGAAACAATAGGCCGAGTCCGGCGACGACAAGTTACTGCTGAAGTTCCTGAAGCGCCTCTTCGGGCACACCAAAACGCGAGATCAGTTGCCGTAGGAATTCGTGCGACCCCGAGTCGCCGAAGTCAACCTCGAGAGTCCCGTGGCACGCTCCTGCTACGTCTTCATCATCTTTCCATGGGAGTGGCTTCCAGACAAGCTTCCTTCTCCGACTGCTCGTCCAAAAGCACACTGCACCATCTTTCCAGATGATGCTCTCCATCCCCTCGTTCTTGGGCACGTCATGTTCAACTCGGATTTGCGCCACGCACTGCGCGAGTCCTTCCGGGCTTACGCCCGAGAGCTCTTGTCTTGCTTTCGCTTTTCCACCGCTTGTCATATACCCCGGGTTGCAGGCATGGTCGAAGACCAAACCCAGAAAGCTGTGTCTCCATTCCTCATCAAGCCACAGGGCATTTCGCCAGGTGGCGGACGAGAGACGGTGCCTCTGTGTGTCGTTGAAGCCGTCCAGCACGAGGTAGCGCCTTCCATCCAGAACGACCTCCGGTATCCCCCAGATGTTCGTCTTGTCTGCGGGGATCTCACTCGCGCACAGACTTTTCTGTATGACCATCTTGTCACCCCTTACGCGGCTGGCGCGCGCGTAAAGATATCCTGCGTAAAGCAGGGGGATGAGTTCAAAGAACCCACTACCCCTGATTTATCGTCAATACCCACTACTGCCTAATTGTTTTTACCCCGACACCAATTGCGGATTATTGGTGTGGGGGTTGACATATGGCGGCGGCATATTATCTTTTCATACTTACTATTGGCACATACAAACATCTACAAAAAGGTTTTTGGTCTTCCCTAAACCTATGAGTGCAGTTTTTGTTTGGAATAGGCATTTCATTAAAAGCTTCGTCAAATGTAAAAACTTTTCCAGACATTTTTTGACATTCTGGACAAGATTGTTTTCCGGCAGTAACAATTTCGACTCCATCTAAAACATCTCCAGCTTGTTGTTTTAGATTTATCAAACTCATCTTTGTTGATAATTCTCGTTGTCTGAATGAATCTTTTCCTTCTTCGTTTACAAAAAGCGACATCTCGTAATATATACCCGATAAAGTTGCGGGATCGTTAGTCCTAGAAATAAGTTGATTAAAAAGTCCCCAAATAACATCTCTTGCGGGAGCCTCCTTCCCAAATTTTTTTGTCAAAATGTCTTTCGTTTTGTCAAAATCGGATTCAGTAACTCCATAATTTTTAAGACTGCCTATCCATTTACTAACCACAGCATATTTATTTTGTGCTTTTTTCATTTCTCTCCTTTATTTTCAGACTTTGGTATATATCCATTCTCCACATTTTTTATAAATTCTCTTAACTCTTTTTAAACTTTCTCTAAGTAGCCATGAAGCTGAAACATCAATTCCTTCAAATTTAAAATCAATCCAAGTAACTATTTCAACTTTCTGAGTAGAACTTGGTACGGGCATTTGCGTGTTAGGGTTAATAGGAACACCGCCAATATAAACTCCTTGACCAAATCTTACAGAAGACGGATCCCAATTTACAGATACACTGTCCTCGATTTTAACATTTATTCTTTTTGTTTCCTTCTTGACTTGCTCAACTAAATCATTGTGTTTATTTTTTATGTTTAGTTCATTGAAATCTAAAATCCATTTGTTTTCTGCCCTTTGAAATGGTTGTAATGAAAGTAGATAACTATATAAATCTTTGCAGTTTACCTCCAAACCAGGATAAGATCTCTTCATCCTTTCGTTGAAACTTGCTTTAGTTGTTGATATCGGGAAGTAGAGTTTGTCTTTGGGATTAGCTTTTGGGCAATAAATTACGACGATTTCATTCGCCAAATAATCTAATGCTGAACGAAGATTGTCACAGAAATTTTTGATATCTATTTTAAGGTCTGGTTCAATCTCTTTTTTACTTAGAGATTTTTTATATTCTTTTTTGATTTTCGATAAATCTTTCCCTTCCCTGTCCAGGAGG
>JAPLVI010000157.1 GCA_026397195.1 Candidatus Berkelbacteria bacterium
GAGAATCTTGAACCAAAAACTACATCAGCTCTGCCTTCAATTATTGGTTTTAAAAGTTTTGGATATTCATGCGGATCATATTCTAAATCCGCGTCCTGAATTAAAATAATATCACCTTGAGCATATTTAAAGCCGGTGCGGAGTGCTGCTCCCTTGCCCTGATTCACTTTATGGCAAATGACTTTGTGCCCTTTTTGCTTGAGTTCTTTAAGGACGTTGACTGTTCCATCTTTTGAGCAATCATCAACGATAACCAATTCTCTATTTATACCTTGAGGAAGCGCTGCTCCCTCGATAATTTTTACAATTTTTCTGATAGTTTTTTTTTCGTTGTAAACTGGGATAATAACCGAAAGTTTCATTAGAATTAATTAGCATTATTAAAACGCATTAATTATAACATAATCTCACTAAAATAACCTGTAATATGTTAATAACTAAAGATTGGTGGTGACAATAATCAGATATTATAATAAACATTAATAAATCTTAATAATGTTGTCCTTTTTTGCGAGCTTAAGTCTAACCGACAACCCGGCCGGCCCGACGCCTAAAATTATTACTTTTTTGCATTTAAAATAATTGTTAGTATTGAAAAACCTTATCATATCTTAACTAAAAGAATAGATAAAGTAAATTTCATCGTTTTCAATTGTTTGGCAAGACGAATATTTTAATTTAAGATTTGATTTATCAAGCAGATCTTGCGACAAGGGATAGCTTGAGATTAGCAATATTTTGTCTCCATTTTTTTCTTTTAAATTGATGGTTTTTTGAACCACTTCTTCAGGCGTGATTGGGGTATCTTTTCTTTTTTTCTTATTCCAATAGATATAACTGCCGAAATCATTTGTGGAAAAATAATAAATTTTTTTATTTAGATAGCCCGAGATAGGCATCGTTAGAATATCTTTATCACCAATATAAATATATCCACTATAATTTTTAGCTATATATTCTGCTGTTTCTTTACTCGCCGAGAATTGAAAAAGATAATCCATCCAATTAGCATAGACGCCCATAGTGAAATTTATTAAGAGAATTAGGGTCAAAATTATATTTCTTGTTTGGTAAATTTTTTGAGAGATTTTATTTAGAAGATTATTAGCTAATGAAGTCGGCGATTCAAATTCAGCCAACCAGAAGGAAGCAATAACAATTAAAAAAAGATGCCCCCAATGTCTCAAATAACCAAAATACTTGAGATAAGTGAAGAGGATAATACCAAAGGTTGAGGCGAGAAAAAAGAAGAGAGTCTTTCTTTTGCGGATAAATATTAAAATAAAAACAACAAAAATCGTTAAAGAAAGAATGAATTTTCTCAAGGGATGATCATCGAGAATATTAGAATTCCAAAAATGGAAGACTGCTGGAGAATTAATTTTTGATATATCGGCTACAGGAATGAGGCCATTGAAAAAAATTGAAATAGAATTCTTAATTCTTTGCCAATCGAGGACCAAAAACCAGCCCGGAGAGAAGCTGAAGTCTTTGGGTGGGATTAGAGAAAAAAGAGAAAGTGTTAATCCAGAGGTAATTGTGACTATTGAAATAATTTTTTCTTTGAGATTGATTTGTCTTCTGTCTTGATCGATAAACAACTCTTTGATTATTATTAAGAAAAGGACAAAAGAAATAATCCATCCATAAACACTGGTTAAGCTCAGGAAAAACAAAGAAAGAGCAACAAGGATATAATTCTTATCCTTTCGGGTATAAAAAAGACAGAAAATGATTAAAAAGAGAACGCCTAAAGCATAATTACGGCTAATAGTGGCATATTCAAAAAAAGCAAAATATCCAAAAGAGAAAAGAAACTTATTTAATAAGTTAAATGGTGAGAAGCGAGAAAAAAGATAAACAGAAATTGAAGCGATAATAATATGCAATAGCTGCATAAATAAAGGATTGGTAGTGAACCTAGTGATGATAAACAAGAATAGGTACCAAAGTCCGGGATGACCTTCAAATCTTACGGCTTTAAATAATTCAATCAACGAATGGCTATCTCGGGCGATCATCCAAGCCTGCATTTCATCTCGCCACAACTCATGATGAAGAATATTAAAAAGAGACAATCCTAAAAAAATAAAGGTTATTAAAAAGGGAAAATATCGTAAAAGTTTCTTTTTCATTTTTCTTTTGGGCATATTGGGCATAATAGATCATTATTCTTGAATATCGTTCAATCTTAACTTAAGATATTATAAAGTACAATTTTTTTAAATCAAAATTTAAAAGGAGATTATGATATGGCGAAAAAGAAAAAAGCTTATAAAAATGGTTGTTTGAGTTGGTTCAAAACCCCAAAGGGGATTTCAATCATAATCTTTATTTTTGTTTTTGTCCTTTTTGTCCTCTATGCCAAAAGTTATAATGCCAAACAAACACCGACCGGAGACGAACCGCATTATATCATCGCTGCCCAAAGTTTGATTAAAGATCATGATATCGATTTAGCAAACAATTATAAAAATCGGGATTATTGGGATTATTTCCCCGGGGAAATCGATCCCCATATTGCTTTGGAATCTGTCCATGGGGAGACTAACCCAATGCATGGAGTGGGAATATCAATTTTATTAATTCCTTTCTATTTAATCAAGGAAAGGTTGGGAACAATAATTTTTGCTAATTTAATTGGCGCCCTATTGGCGGTGAATATATTTCTTTTATTATGGGAAAGAACGAAAAATAAAATTCTTTCAGCCTCTTTAGCGCTAATCGGTATTTTCTCTATCCCTCTTTCTATCTACTCTTTTCAAATTTTTCCGGAACTCTTGGGTGCTCTTATTATAATCTATGCTTTCAGGAGATTGCCCGATTCATTTTGGCCAATTTTGCCCTTAGCTTTTTTGCCCTGGATTCATTATAAATATTCTCCCATTGTTTTAATTTTCATTGTGATTTTGATAATGAAAAAAAGATATTATTATCTAATTCCACTCATTTTATCTCTGGTTGGATTACTCTTCTTTAACAAATATTTTTATGGGAGTTTTAAACCTTACGTACCTTTTGGTAGTGGAGTCTTGACTCCCGGCTTTTTAGGAATATTTATCGATCGTGAAAACGGATTGCTTGCTTGGTCACCGTTTTTTATATTCTTCTTTTTTGCTGT
>JAPLVI010000100.1 GCA_026397195.1 Candidatus Berkelbacteria bacterium
GTGCAAAGTCCACACTCGTTGTGTGGCTCATCAAAACAGGGAGGCAAGACTATCGATGAGGATTTTCGGCTATTTCGCCGGTGACGGGACGTATCGCGACGCCAACACGGCGATGGTGCCGGTGGCGAAGGATTTCTGGACGCGGCTGGCTGACACCGCCTCACAGGGAGGCTACAAGCCCGTCCATCTGCACCCCGATTTCACCTTCGTCGACTCCACCACGCGGGCCCAGGAGGTTGGCCGTAAGCTTCTTGAGAGCAACCTCAGGGACGGGGACATCGTCGCTCCCCTCACCGTCCACTGGCCACTGCCGGAGCATGGCGGGATTCCCATCCGCGCCATCGCTCCCCTGATCACCGAGGGTCGTGTCAGGGCTTCGCTCATCTCCAACTGCCTGCCGGACCGCCCCGGTCTGGTTGGCCAGGCAGCAATCGCCCTGCTCTTCGAGAACATGGGCATGGCCTACGGAACCCACTACTCGCGCCACATCGTGGCCGAGGATGCCTCCGGGCCAGCCCAGCTCTGGCAAGAGCTGCACGAGTTTGAAGAGGGCATGACGCTGAAACCAGACTACCTCCACGACATCCCCGGCGGCGGCTGGGTGGAGGTGGAAAACGAGCACCTCAAACGAGCACAAGAAGCCCTCGACTACATCCGCAACCAGACCTTCGTAGTCGTCTGCGTCAACGCTGCCTCAATGACCATGGGGCAGGGCTGGGTGCACAAGTGGCTCTGCGACCTGCTGGGCATCACCCCGATCTTCGTCGGCTCGAACGAGCTCAATGACTTGATGGCCAAGGCGCCAGACCCCAAGTCAGCCATCAGGCACCTGGAGGCCCTGGGCCTCAAGTTCGACTTCGCCGGCGGACTGACCGAGGAGATGCTCGAGCGCGATATGCGCATGCAGTGGGCGCTGGAGCAGCTGCGCCTGATGCACGGCGCTGTCGCCATGGGCAACCAGGGGCAGAAGGATACCAGCCAGTTCCTGGGCGCGACCGACCTGGCTGACTCCATCACCTCGAGCCCGGGGCTGTTCCGCTACTGGGCGCAGGACGCGCTACCCTGCTACGTGGCCACCGAGATGGACTTCGACGGGTTGATCACCGGCCTGCTGCAGCAGGTGCTCGTCTACATCAAGTACGGTGTCTGGCCGGTGACCGATTTCCATGACGTACGCCATCCGGTCAATGGCAAGCTGGTGCTACTGAACTCGGGCACCACCAACCTGGTCAACGTCGGCACTTACCCGAACAACTGCGACGGCATCATCGTCCAGACGCAGAACACCGACATCTACTTCCCCTTCGGCGGAGGCTGTATCAGCGCCGAGTTCCGGCCCAACGATGTCGTCTCCATGCACCGCCTCTTCACGCGGCCTAACGCCAAGGTGGTGATGCAGGCGACACGGCCAATCTTCCTTCCCATCACTCGGGAAGAACGCCTCTTGGGCGAATACGGCCGGCTGGACCCGAACTGGCCCTTCGCTCTGGCCCAACTCCCGCTCGACGTCATCCTCTTCTTCAAGCTGTTCGTCCCCAACCACAGCCATACCGTGGTCGGGTTCGACATCATCGCCGAGATGGCGGCTCTTTGCCAGCTCCTTGGCTGGGAGCACCGCTGCCTGGGCGTCTGACGTCCAACCTTAGGCCGTCCCATTTCGGGGCATGTGGGGCGGTCGGCCTGCAAATTCCGGGATTTGCAGGCCATTTTTTATTGGTTGATTATTCTTCAATTAAAAAATTCCCGAGATTGGGGATTCTTTAATATCGGGGTGGGCAGATTTGAACTGCCGATCTCGGCGTCCCGAACGCCGCGCCTTAGACCGCTGGGCCACACCCCGATTAATCAATCTTATCGCTAAAATTTACTCTTGTAAAGAACTGAAAAATATGGTATAATTAGATTATTCTTAATTAAATTCAATGCAAACAAGGAAAATTGAGATCAAAACGACAACTATCTTGAAATTTTTAGGCATTCTTATTGCTTTGGTTTTATTTTGGTACTTGAGATCGGTTTTGATGCTTTTATTCGTTGTTTTAATTGTCGTCGCCTCTTTCGCCCCTATTGTTGACTGGGCGCAAAAATATAAAATCCCCCGAGTTGTCAGCACAATTCTTATTTTTATTCTGTTATTTGGCTTTATTTTTCTCTTGGGATATTTAATAATTCCTCCTCTTGTTAATCAGGCAATAGATCTAGCCAACAAGATTCCCCAATATACCAGCCACTATAATTTTTCTTTTGAAACAGTAAAACAATTTACTCTTAAAACAAATCTAATAGACACAATAAAAAATAACGTCGGCAATATCTCAAATAATCTAACCTCTGCCTCTTCAACCATTTTTGCTGCGCTGGCGACTGCTTTTGGCGGAATAGCCACTTTCATTATCGCCATTGCCTTAACTTTTTATCTGCTTTTAACTAAAAATCAAATTACTGAAGGTATCTTAAGCTATATTCCTAAAAAAAGAAGAGAGCTTGTAAAAAAAGTCGGCGGAGAGATTTTATTGAAACTTGGCGCTTGGGCCAGAGGCCAGTTTGTCCTTTGTTTGGTTATTGGCCTGGTTATCGGTATAGCTTTAAAAATATTTGGCCTGCCTTTCGCCTTAATGCTTGGTGTACTTGCTGGTGTAACTGAATTAATCCCTAATATCGGCCCGATAATCGCCGCTATTCCTGCACTTGCTATTGCTTTTACGATCTCCCCCTGGAAAGCATTAATTGTTTTGATTATATATATTGCCACCCATCAACTAGAAAATAATCTGTTAGTTCCAACGATAATGAAAAGGGCGGTGGGAATTAATCCGGCTATAATCATCATCGCTATTTTAGTTGGCGCTCAATTAGCTGGCATTTTAGGTATTATTCTGGCTGTACCTACTGCTGCAGTTTTAAGTATTGTTTTCAGAGTCTGGAAAGAACAAACAATCAAGGACTAGGTTGTGATTTAGTGATTTAGTGACTGAGTGATTCCAATGTTCCCGCGCAAGCGGGAATCTGTGTATAATGAGGCTAGAATTATGAATAAAGAATCAAGAATTAAAAGGACAAAACGACCAGCAATCCGTAACAAAACTGCACGGCGATTTTATAAAATCTTAGATAAAGTTGAAGCAGGTATGGCTCTTAAGGGATTAGAAGTGAAATCGCTGCGTGCCGGGCGTGCGTCCTTAAATGAAGCTTATGTGCGGGTATCAGGCGCCGAGGCCTTTTTAATTAATGCTCATATCCCCGCTTGGCAGAAACAAGTCGAAAATTATGAGCCGACCCGTTCGCGCAAACTTCTTTTGCATCGAAGCGAAATCAGGGACTTATATTTAAAAAGCCAAAAAAAAGGTTTAACTCTGGTTCCGTTACAAATTTATTTCAAAAAAAATAAGGCCAAGGTTCTCATCGGCATAGGCCGCGGGTTGAAAAAGGGGGATAAACGAGCCAAAATCAAAGAACGCGAACTCAAACGCGAATTAAAACGAACTCTTAAAAGAAATTAATTATATCTTTCCGCCCCTTCCCAGGCAAGATTAAATAGTTATCTCTGCGTTTCGGCGATTCTTTTTGATTTAATAATAATTCCCATCAAGGGCCCACCTTTTTCAATATGAGCAAAGGCGATCTTGTCATTATAAATCATTCCTTCAATTCTAAAAGAAAATTTATCTTTGGGAATTGTCCGAATTTCTCTTAATGTTTCCTTGCTTTCAAGGATATAGGATTTTGCTTCTTTCTCTTTGGGCAATATTACTCTTAATTTAAATCCTCTTTTCACCCTTGCCGACACATAATATCTGGTTAGCCATTTGAGCATTTTTTGATTATAAACGGTCACTTGGGCATAATCTAAAAGCTCTTTTTTTGTTTTTAAGGTATCACGATAGAGATTTTTCAATCCTTCAAACCCCTCAAAAATTTCCACTTTTGGTCTTAAACCCTCCATTTTATAGAGCGCTTCAAGCTCATGGATGTTTGATTTAATCTCTTGATAGCGTTTCTGATAATCAGAAAATAGCCTTTCAGGTGATGTTGCCTGAAATAATCGCCTTTTCCCTGATTTAAATTCAGCGATTACGCCTGATTTCTGCATTTCCGGGAATATCTCATAAAGCGTAGTTCGCTTGATTCCAGCCTCTTCGGCGATATGTTGAGGCAACATTGGGCCGTTTTTTAATAATTCCAAATATATTTGGGCTTCGCGGTCTGAAAGCCCTATTTTTTGTAATAATTCAGGTATTTGTATTTGTGTCGATATATTCGTCATTTATTTTTATTATAAGGCACCACTTTGGTTTTGTCAAGTCATTTTACGTGGTATTGACTATTTAAAAAGTGTCTAAACTATTGACAAATATTTTGTGGTATGCTATAATACTTCTTGGCAAAAGCAATTACTCGATTTGCCTAATGAAGCACATCCGGCTACGACGAGGCTGTGATTACCTAAAACCTTAGCGCAAGGGGCGCAGGGTTTTGGCGAAAACAACCGAACCAAAAGCCATCACGAAAGTGAGGTGAAAACATGGCTCGAAGAATCCTTATAACAATCCACGCTGAGGCTAGGGAGCTGGGCCCCACCGAGTGTGTTGAGGATCACGTGTCCTACACAGCAACGGGTTACGAAGCGATGAACCGGGAGTATATTCCGGAACTCGCAAAGGGACCTGTTGGAAGCTGGGCGACACCTTACACATTCCTCTGGGGATTCGTGAGGGAGCTACTGTACCAGCCTATCCGGCGCAAGGGTCTTGAACCGACAGATCATCCTCCCATATGGGATGACAAGGATTGCATGATTCTTGTCACAATGGGTCGATGAATGAGAGGTTCTTACTAAAGACCACTCACGCTCGCTGGCTGAGAACAGCTACGCCTGCGTCTTATGGCGTTCCCGATGTTTGGGAGAAGCTTCGGTCAAGGGTGAAGCACGAGACAAAAGAGGAGTAGGGAGCCCGACTGGCAACCCTGCGAAAGACCCCCAGTCGCCCCCTTAAAACCTACTTCTCCATTTCAGAGTAAAGGAGGTGAATCCGAATGAGATTCCTGCGAGAACTGCTGCGCGAGGTGCGCGAACTCATCTGGCCGAGTAGCCCAGTTCGCATACCTCATCCCCCGCCGTTTCGTCTCGACGAACCTCCCCGCATTACCGTGCATCCGACCCCCGCCTTACGACCTGATCTTCCCCGGATCATTCGTCCCCCCGACGAACCCCAAGAGTAACAATCCCCGCTCAGATGGAGCTTGGAATGCAGGTTGCCCTGCACTCTAAGATTTCCTTCTGAGCTCTTCTGAGCGGAGTAAGTTCTAAATAAATTCCATAGATCCCGAAATAAATTCGGGATGACAAGTGTGTCAATTTGACAATAATTTTGGTGGGGATAAAATAAATACACGATATAGTTGTCATTCCGTGCCGCGACACGGAATCTATAAGTTTCCCTCTTGGATTTCCACTTTCGCGGGAATGACACGAAAGGAGGTAAGATGAAATTTTGTCCTAAATGTAAAAAAAGCCATTTTGGAAATGACAATTATTGTTTTAATTGTGGTTCATTATTAGCCGAAAAAGAAGAACCAAAATGCGATGAATGCAATAATTTTATTTTTGGCAGATATTGCACTCATTGCGGACAAAAAGTTACAAAAATAAAAAA
>JAPLVI010000009.1 GCA_026397195.1 Candidatus Berkelbacteria bacterium
AATCGTCATCAGCACGCCAAATTCCATAATCCTCCGGGCATAAGCCCAATCAAAAACCAAAACAAAATAGGACCTTTCCAGGAAAACAGTCAGGATGCCAATGACTACAAAAGCCATTGCCAATGAATAAATAGGACCCAAGACAGGTTGCCCGATGACGACGAAAATAATGGCAAAAACAAACCATAGAACGCCGCGAACAATCACCAGCAGACTTGACTTTTTATATTTAAGCCTGGCATTGAGAACATAGATGGACGTCCCAAAAGCTGAGCTTATTAAAAGAAGGGCAACATAAAGACTGTACCCCTTGAAAGCGGTCCAGCATTGATCAACTCCCACGCACAAGAACCCCAGTGCCAACGAAGAAAGAAAACGCAAGATTAAAGATGTCGAGCCAATTTTCTTTGCATCAAGCGGATTTTCCTGAATGAATTTTTGAAGAGCATAAGCTATGCCCATATCCGCAAAAAGCGAAAGAACTGTATAGAAGGCTAAGATATAAGAATAGGCTCCAAGATCTGCAGGCCGAACGAGCAAAGCTAAAATGATGACCAATAAATTGGGCAATACACGGTTCACGATGGCAGAAGTTGTATACCAGGCGCCACCAACGACAAGACGGTGCAATGTCTCATTGAGCTGAAGGGATGATGGCCCATTCGGCCCAGGAGAATGGTCAGAAAATATTCTTTTTAAGATCCTCTGTTTCATCTATATAATCTTTTTTTCTAGCCGGTTCCAGGGGAAGGACTTATTAGGCTTTTGAGTGCTTAAAACGAGGTTGGTCTCACGGATATGTAATATCGGGTGATATCTAGCAATCTCTCTTATAATCTTAGATACTTCTGGAATGAAGCAATCATGCCAGATAATCCACCCGTCAGGGACAATTGCTTGGAAGGCATTCAAACTGTCCCGAGCGACATAATCTGCCGTGTGCGCTCCATCGATGAAAAATAAATCAATCGAGTTCTCGTAGGCCTTAAAATCAAACAACGCCGAATCACCGAAAAGTCTCTTGATCTGCCGGCTGCAACCCATGGCATCAATTAAATATCCGGATTGATAGGGGCCGGCAACCGATTGCGCCTTAAAAGACCGCCGCGTCCTGGGGATTTCTTTTTGAAAAGGTAAATCAAGGGTAAAGACATTTATCTTTGGCTCTAAATTTTTTACAAAGACCACTGAGGTGAGCCCCTCAAATGTGCCAATTTCGAAGATATTTATAGGGCGTTTCTTTTTAGCAAGCGCGGCCAGTGCAACCAGGTCAGCCAGAGGAGTGGAGCCAGGTTTGATATGCCCCAAGGGAACAAAAACGTTTGAACAAAAATCTTTGCCCAATAACTCGGATAATTCCATGGGCCTGATTGGAGCAGACGTCCAAGACAAGAAAATTTTATTCAGTTGCCGCAAGTAATTTTTAAATTTTTCGGCGTCTTTCCAAAAATATAGAGCCCCAAGATTAATGGTTCTTAATAAAGTAATAAATTGTCTCAATCGAAACTTCATCGAGCTTTCCTTGGAGAAGTCAATAGCCATGCGGATTTTTTATTTTTTTGAACAAATAAGACGGTTCATATTGTCCATGAGGCATCTTTCAAGCAATCTCAATAGAAATTTTAAACCCGAAGATTTAGCCGGGCTCTATCAATTTTTTATTCTTTTTATTTCCGGGATTCAAATTTATATGCTACCGCCCTTGGATTTTGAAATTTTCCCGAT
>JAPLVI010000059.1 GCA_026397195.1 Candidatus Berkelbacteria bacterium
CGGCGCAAGCTCGCCTTTCTCCATCTCGGCGGGCAGACACCACTGCGCTATGATCAGGACCATTCCTTCCTCGGCGGCAACTCCTGCATGAAGTCGTCGTTCTACGTCATGCTGGCGGTGGTCGAGCACCAACCGGACTGCATCCTGGAGTTCGACTGCCATCCGTTCCGTACTGAGGCTGGCACTGACTCACGCGATGAGTTCATCTGCGCCAACCTCATCGCGGCCGGCATGCTGAAGCGCAAGGCCCAGGAGTTCCTGGCGATTCCGCGGGTCCAGGAACTGCGCGCCCTGTCGTCTTCGACGGGATTCGGCTTCACCGGCAACCTCACAGATAAGAGTGGGAGCTGCTGGCTCCAGCTCAAAGCGGACGATCCCAACGAGGGTCAAGACTACGATCCCCGTGCCCAGGAGCTGGACATGCTCGTCAACATGCACCTCATGGGCAAACTCGTGGCCTGAACACCGGCTACAACCACCAGAGGCGGTGGCCTCGAGAGATTTGTCAAGCGACGAAGCTTACAACTCCCGAGACCCCCGTCTTTTTTAATCTATTTGGCTCGATGAGCCAAGAGATTAACCCCTAACGAAGTCCGCACTGCAATAACAGGACATAGTCCGTTTTGCAGTAAGGACGAAGTGGGGTTAATCTTTATTTAATATTCCCGCTTTCGGCGGGTTTTTCATTTATGATCAATCGCTATATATTAACTGATTTTATTTACCCCCACACCAAAATTTTGGTGTGGGGGTTTACTATACCCATTTTTTATGTATAATAAATGATAACACATGGAATGCGTCACCGAAGGGAGGGCCAAGCTACAAAACCGCCGTTACTCCGGCTCTGCTTAAGCGGAGCCATCCTGGTGAGGTGAGACACATGGTAATCGGGGCCCTATCAGCTGCATGGCCAGACCTGACGTTAGACAAGGTTCTCGACTTCTTCGCCGG
Organism: Candidatus Berkelbacteria bacterium; assembly: GCA_026397195.1. Lineage (GTDB taxonomy): Bacteria > Patescibacteriota > UBA1384 > JAHJRZ01 > JAHJRZ01 > JAHJRZ01. Next base: position 955 of record JAPLVI010000059.1, read on the forward strand.
TGAGGGGGTGCAAGCGATTGAGCTTGGCACGGGCAACTGGCCAGGCGACTCGCACTGCAACCCGTTCGAGCTGAACGCGGATACGAACAAGCGGGAGGATCTGCTTGACGCCGTCAGGGACCACGGCATGGTCATCTCGGCCCTCGCGTGCCACGGGAACCCGCTGCATCCCAATAACGACAAGGCCAGGGCCAGCCATGAGGTCTTCGTCGCGACGGTCGAACTCGCGTCCAGTATCGGGGTCAACTGCGTCAATGGCTTCTCCGGGCTGCCGGGCGGCGCGCCGGGCGACAAGACACCCAACTGGGTGGTCGCACCCTGGCCGGACGACCATCTCGAGGCGCTGAAGTACCAGTGGGACACGGTCGCCATCCCCTACTGGCAGGAGCAGAACGGGTTGCTCGCGAAGCACGGCGTGAACATGTGCTTCGAGATGCACCCCAACTTCCTCGTCTACAACCCGAAGACGCTGCTGAAGCTCCGCCAGGCCTGCGGCGACCAGATGTGCTGCAACTTCGATCCCAGCCATCTCTGGTGGCAGGGCATCGAACCAGTAGACGCCGTCCGCTGGCTCAGCCAGCATGGTGAGATCATCAAGCACGTCCACGCCAAGGACTGCATGATCTACCTCTGGAACGCCAAGATCCACGGTGTGCTCGACACCGAGCCCTACGCACAGGAGGCAGGCCGGTCCTGGATCTTCCGCACCGTCGGCTACGGCCATGACCTCGGCGTCTGGAACGACCTCATCTCAACGCTACGCATGGTCGCGCACTACGACCGCGCGCTCAGCATCGAGCACGAGGACAGCCTGATGAGCAGGGACGAAGGCTTCCGCAGGGCTGTCGCCATGCTCAAGCAGAGCGTGATCTTCGAGCCACCGTCCAAGGTGACCTGGGCCTGACCACCGGGCATCAACAACAGCTAGCAACAGGGGCGGACCCAAACGAAGTCAATGCCGACATCAAAGTCGACAAAGACAATGTGTCGATGAGACACCGTTTCGTTTGGGCCTCCGCCTCTTTTTTTAATCTATTTGGCGCGATGCGCCAAGAGATTAACCCGCCAAAGTGCGCACTGTGCGTACACTATGTAATAGGTTGCACAGTAAGAGCGACAGCGGGTATTTTCATTTATTACCTAATTCCTTGACAATAAATATTTTTTATGTATAATATGGGCGTATCGCATCAACGACCACGAGTGAAACGAGGACTACCATGGCAATACCGGCTTCGCTCCAGGAAGCCATCCTGGACGAAAAGCAAACCAACGTCCAAGTTCTTGGCCTTTTCCGCGCCACCCACCCCGATCTAGAGACCCCCCAAGACGTCTACGACCTCAACATCCTCCTCATCGAACACCGGCCGGTGGTCTTCGCTGCTATCTACCAAGCACTCAAACACGAGAAGCATGCCAACATCACCTTCGATGAAGCGCTGGGACACCAACTGGAGCAATTCACACCCTGAGCCAAACCCAGCGTACAACCTCTGCACAAGGTCGGTGCACAATGAGATCTCCCCCCACACCGCGAAGTAGGGCCCCCGCCCACAATCCCCACCCTGCTTCGCTTTTTTTAATTACACAAAAAGATAAGGCCCTCAGTTTAAGTTGTGAGGGCCTTCTTTTTCTTACTTTATATATTTACGCATTTACCCCCTCACCAAAATTTTTGGTGTGGGGGTGTACCTTGTTAAGTTCCACGGAAATGGCGATTGTGCGCTATTTTCTCGAAATTGAATATCCCGCTTGATAGATCCTCGAATTCCTCCTGCACTATCCTGTCTTGTACTTCGATCCGAGAAGCTAATTTCTCCCATTTTTCTTTCTGGTCTTTTGATAATTTTTGAAACGCTTGGTTGGTCATAGATTCCTTTCTTAATACTCCTCTAATTTTATTACATTAAAATTATACAAAATCAAAGATTAAGAAAAGATTAAACAATTATTAAGCTAAGATGAAGAAAATTTTTACCCCTACACCAATCAATTAGAGAGATACTCACGCATCAAAAAATAGAAACAAATTATACAAAACAAAACAAGAGAATATAAAAATTGGTGTGGGGGTTTACTTAGAGAACGGTAAAATTACGGTAAATTTAGTACCGGTACCAATCCTACTTTCAACCTTAATATCACCACTGTGGGCCTTGGCAATCCAACGTGAGACAGCAAGTCCAATCCCCGAACCACCCTTCTTTTTATAACGTTCGATGTCTTTGGCACGATAAAAACGATCAAAAATAAATGGCAAATCAGTTTTGGCAATACCAATGCCAGTGTCTGAAACTTCAACCTCAATATTATTACCGACAATCTCAACCCCCAACCAAATCTTACCATGATATTGGTTGTATTTAACGGCGTTAGTTGAAATATTCAATATTAATTCTTTGATCCTTTCACGGTCACCAATATATTCAATTTTGGGATTATTTTTAACAATCACTTCAATCTTTTTTTCTCCGGAGAGCTTTCGCGTCATTTCCAAGACCTCATCAATCATTTTGGAAAATTCAAATTGCTTAATCTCAATTCTATCCGCTTGAGCCCGCTCATGTATCAAATTGATCAAATTCTCAAGTTTATTGGAAATCCTTTTTGTCTCCTCAACCACGTCTTTCATCGCTTCTCTGTTGTGAATAGGAATATCATTATGACTCTTTTGCAAAAGCTCAATATTTCCTTGAATGATGGTCAATGGCGTGCGCAATTCATGCGAAACATCAGCCACAAACTGCATTTTGGAAGCTAAAGATTCTCTTAGCCTCACGTTCAATTTTTTTAGCCGTTTAGTTCGCTCTAAAACTTTCCGTTCTAAAATTTTATTCATTTCTTGAATTCGCTGGTCCAAAAGCACTTTTTTGGTTACATTTTCTTTGGTTAATAAGACTGATTCGATATCACCATGGCGGTTAAATAAAGGGTCAACTCGCAAATCAAAATATTCTCTTCCTCTGCTTTGGAAATGGTGAATTGTTTCAAAAACAAGCGAGACCTTCTCTAATTCTAAAATTCTAATCATCTCATCTATCGAAGGCAACGAGACATCTTTGGGGAAAATAACTTTTTGTCCCAGGCGCAAAAGTTCGGGTGAAAACAAATTTTCCGCCGCTTTGTTGAAGCGGATTGTCTCTCCGTTGATATTGGTCACCAGCATTCCCAGCGATGACGAATTAATGACATTATCGGAAAAGTTTTTTAGTCGTTCCACTTCATCAAATTGGCGCGCTTTTTTAATCGCAATGGCAGCATTTTCACTCAAATCTTTTAAAAGATTCTCATCAACCCTAGAATACTTATTATAATCTCTGGAGCTAACAATAATAACACCAAAAACTTCCCCATCAATGACAATCGGCACGGCAAGTTCGGAATGGATACGTTTGCCCGAACTCCAGGCGACAAAATAACGATCTTTGTCGGTATTATTGCAAAGATATGACCTTTTAGAGCTCAAAACATGGCCTACTATACCGCGCCAGGGACGGATAATTAAATCTTTTTTGACTACTTTGATACCAAAGGTAGAGAGCGCCTTTAATTTAACTTCCTGTTTAAAAAAAATAACGCCCGCATTACTCTGCGTCAGGTCAACCGCGCCTTTAAGAATCAGCCGCAAAATCTTACTTATTTCTTCCTCTGAACTGATGGTTTTGGCAATTTTTGAAAGTAGCGACATT
>JAPLVI010000012.1 GCA_026397195.1 Candidatus Berkelbacteria bacterium
TGAAATTCATCGCTGGCGGCATACAAAAAAGCCAGAATTAAGGCGAAAAACAGACTCTTTTTTATCGAAAACTTAAAATTAGCCAAAGCTAAAAAAATCAAATAATTAAGCATGCCAAATTCAGTCGCATGGGCAATTTTGCGCAAAATTATATCAAGAGTGGTGTCAAGGCCACTTTTAAGATCAGGGATAGCAGAAAGAAAAAAGATGAAAAAAGCAAACCCGATAACCGTCAACCAGCTATAATATTTTTTAGAGATTTTAATCTTCATTAAAACAAACCCATTTGTTTTTCCGCTTTTTTGGCTTTTACCTTTTCTTTTCTTTCGGTTCGACCGGTGACAGAAATGATACCGAATACTCCATCGAAGCCGGAAATTCGCGTTACTTTTCCTTCACGCGCATCAATAATTCCTTTGGCAATTTCTGGGGTGGTTAAATCCTCGAGCCCCCTTTGCGTAATGTCTAATAATATTTCAAATTCGGGATGAACATCAGTTAGACGCATATATTCATCTTGAACTTTTTTGCTCTTGGCGCCGACATTAAAAACATCGGCCATAATTTCTTCCAAAGGGATGAGACTTTTGAAAGGAACTCGTCCGGTTTTATCTGCTTCCTGGTCCGCCAAAGAGTCAACCCGGTTTAAGACGCCAATGGTTAATGGTTTATGGCAAACGGAGCAGATATTATTATTTTTTTTAGTCTCGGCCGGAGTAAATGAAATATTACATTTGCGGTGGCCGTCAAAATGATACTTCCCTTCTTCAGGATAAAACTCAATCGTATATTTAAATTTTTCTTTGTCGTTTTGTTTGATGATTGTTGATATTTCATCAAAGGACAATGCATCCATCTCAAAAACATTTGCCTCACGGCCTAATTTTGAGGGTGAATGGGCGTCAGAATTTGAAATTATTGTTTTATTATTAAGCTGTGATAATTTCCAGTTCATCTCCGGGTCAGAAGAAAGACCAGTTTCAAAGGCATATATTTTATCGCTTAATTCTTCAAAACATTCCTCTGTTGTGTCAAAACCGGAGGCAGAACCAAAGAGCGAAAACCAAGGCGTCCAAATATGAGCCGGGATTACCATACATCTTTCATCGGTCTCAAGAATTAATTTGGCTAAATCATGGGCGTCCATGCCTAAAATTGGTCTTCCATCTGAGTTGAGGTTTGAGCTCCAGGCAAGCTGGGCATTAATTTTTTCCACGGTATGAAAATCGGGAGCAAGAATTAATAAATGAATTTTTCTGGTCTTATTATTTTTTGTATAAATACAAGATAATTCCGAACTTAAAATAAAACGTGTCGCTAACCCATCTCTGGGTTTAAATAAACCAGCTTCCGCAGGTTCGAGTTTCTCTTTGAGCTCTTTGAGCCATCCCGGATGAGTAAAGTCGCTTGTCCCCAATATCAAAATTCCCTTTCTTTTAGCCCACAAAGAAAGGGTCGAGGGCTCCATATCTTGACTCACCGCTCGGGAGAACTTTGAATGGATATGGAAATCGCAAATTGCTCTCATATATTTAAAAAAAGTGCTAAATTTTTTCGAAAACTTTACGCTGGCGCCGACCTACTCTCCCAACCCCTTGCGGAGTTAGTACCATCGGCGCTGAAGTGCTTAACTTCCGAGTTCGGAATGAGATCGGGTGTGGCCACTTCGCAATAAGCACCAGCGTAAAACTTTCGAATATTTGATAAACTAGCGATCACCAGCCATATATCACAAACCTGAGGCAAAAATTAATTTAGGCCTCAAAGTCTGTTTAAAAATAGTTATCGATATTTTAGTACTGCTCGGCTGAATCCCTTACGGAACTTACACCTGCAGCCTATCAACCAAGTCTTCTTCTTGGAATCTATAGTGAAACCTAATCTTGGAGAGGGCTTCGCACTTATATGCTTTCAGCGCTTATCCCTGCCGAACATAGCTACCCAGCAATGCCTCTGATGAGACAACTGGTACACTAGAGGTCCGTCCCTCTCGGTCCTCTCGTACTGGAGAGAGTACTCCTCAAGTTTCAACGATCACGGCGGATTAGGACCGAACTGTCTTACGACGTTCTGAACCCAGCTCGCGTACCCTTTTAATTGGCGAACAGCCAAACCCTTGGGACCTGCTTCAGCCCCAGGATAGGATGAGCCGACATCGAGGTGCCAAACGGTCTCGTCAATGTGGACTATTGGAAACCATAAGCCTGTTATCCCCGGAGTAGCTTTTATCCGTTGAGCTTCGGCCGGAAACAATCCGAACCGTCGGGTCACTAAGTCCTGCTTTCGCAACTGCTCCTCATGTCCGAGTTGCAGTAAAGCCAGCTTATAGCTTTGCCCTTAATCTGCGGTTTCCATCCGCAGAAAGCTGACCTTTGAACTTCTCCGTTACAATTTAGGAGAAAACCGCCCCAGTTAAACTACCCACTAAGCACTGTTCCCTGGTTGCTAACCAAGGTTAGATTTATCAATCCTCAAGGGTGGTATTGCACTGGCGACTCCACCCTGACTTGCGTCAAAGTTTCAAAGTCTCCCACCTATGCTACACAAAAAAATTAATAAACCAATACCAAGCTATAGTAAAGCTTCACGGGGTCTTTCCGTCCTGCCGTGATTAGCCGGCATCTTTACCGGCATTGCAATTTCACCGGATCCTTCGTTGAGACAGCGTCTAGACCGTTACGCCATTCGTGCGGGTCGGAACTTACCCGACAAGGAATTTCGCTCTGTGTGTTATCTATATGTCGCCATATAGTTCAGACCATCTCTTCTCCAGTATTGGAGTCTGACGTATGGTCGTTGAGGATTATGGAGAATAGCGCGCCGATACTCTATTTAGACAAGAGTTGATCGGTATTTTAACGCTTAATCATGGGCTCATTGATGATATGGCCTCAAGGGCTCTTTCAAATCAGTCTAATCGGCCTCATGAAATGTTAAACCGCGCTACCTCAAAATTGCTTTCAAGGTAACTCCTTTCCTGCTGATAATCCCCACTGAAGAATTTTTACTAATTTATAGTATCTCCAGATACACGGGACTTCCCAGCATACAGTCAGATTTTTATTCTACATCTCCGTGGCGTACGAAGTTCAAATAGAGGGCTTGCACCTCACTATGGCAGTTGATTCCTACCATAGGACCGTTATAGTTACGGCCGCCGTTTACTAGGGCTTAAGCCGGTGCCCTCCCCGAAGGGTCAGCACCAACGTTGACCTACTAGCACTGGGCAGGCGTCAGCTCCTATACATCCCATTTCTGGTTAGCAGGAGCCTGTGTTTTTGGTAAACAGTCGCCTAGACTCTTTCGCTGCGGCCCACATAAGTGGGCAGACCTTATCCCGAAGTTACGATCGCTTAATTGCCGAGTTCCTTAACGAAGGTTCTTCCGATCACCTTAGTATACTCTACCCAACCACCTGAGTCGGTTTGCGGTACGGATTCCATGATCTAAGAAACAAAACTTTTCTCGGCACTAATTCAACCTACAAAATCCAATCATAAGGATAATGTAGACATCCAAAATGCGTCATTCTGCACAAAATCATGGAAGTTCAGGAATATAAACCTGATGTCCATCGCCTATCCCTTTCGGGTTTGGCTTAGGACCGACTAACCCTGGAACGATTAACGTTGTCCAGGAAACCTTGGTCATTCGGTGTTCCGGTTTCTCACCGGAATAATTCGTTACTCATGCCAACATTCTCACTTCTATACACTCCATCAGCCCTTACGAGCTAACTTCGACGCGTATAGAACGCTCCCCTACCACTCTGATAAATCAGAGTCTGCATCTTCGGTACTGACTTTGAGCCCCGTTAAATCTTCGGCGCGACCTCTCGATAGAGTAGTGAGTTGTTACACACTCTTTAAAGGTTTGCTACTTCTAAGCTAACCTCCTACCTGTCTAAGAGAGATCACTTCCTTTTCCACTTAAGTCAAATTTAGGGACCTTAGATGGCAGTCCGGGCTGTTTCCCTCTCGACCATGGAGCTTATCCCCCACAGTCTGACTCCCAAGCTCAAACACGCGGTATTTGAGGTTTGATTCGATCGCGTTCCATAAGGAACGATAATCGATTCAGCGCCTTACCCCCGCGCTTATACTTGGGGCTATACCTAAATATATTTCGGGGAGAACCAGCTATCGCCAGGTTCGTTAGGCATTTTACCTCTATCCACAGCTCATCTCAGCCGTTTGCCGCCGACTTGAGTTCGGGCTTCCCCCCGCGATCAAGCGGGGTTCACCCTGGCCATGGATAGCTCACCTGGTTTCGGGTCTAGTAATTACGACTAATTTCGCCTTTTAAGACTCGGTTTCCCTGCGACTACACTCGAATAGAGTTTAATCTTGCCGTAAATACTAACTCGTTGGCTCGTTCTACAAAAAGCACAACATCACCCTTGCGGGCTCTGTTTCTTTGTCTGCATATGGTTTCAGGTACTATTTCACTCCCCTCACCGGGGGACTTTTCACCTTTCCCTCACGGTACTTGTTCGCTATCGGCGTAAAAAGTATTTAGTCTTACCCCTTGTTCAGGGTAGATTCATCCCGGATTTCACGTGTCCGAGAATACTCGGGTGCTTGCTAGAAAGCTACTTACATTTCGAATACGGGGCTATCACCCTCTATGGCCGTCCTTTCCAGGTTCGTTCTTCTATATGTTCACTTTCCGTATACAAGTCCCACAACTCCAATCACCGAAGTGATTAGTTTAGACTGGTCCCTTTTCGCTCGCCACTACTAAGGGAATGTAGTTGACAGTGATAGAGTACAAAGTTCGCAATTCCCCATGCGATTAAATCGCAAGAGGATTGCGCCCCTTGAACTTAATATATCAACTCTCTTTTCTCTTCCTCATCTTACTTAGATGTTTCAGTTCAGATGGTTCCCACTCTAACTAGCAATAGTTAGAGTATACAGGGTTTGCCTGTATGGGTTTCCCCATTCAGAAATCTCCGGATCAAAGGTTGCTCGGCACCTCCCCGAAGCTTATCGCAGCCCGCCACGTCTTTCATCGGCTTTTTACACCAAGGCATCCACCATATGCATTAATTAACTATTTTTTAGTATATGACCGGTGAACGCTAGTTATCTTACTCTAGTTGTTAAAGTGCAATCTCTTACGGTTAGCGGGGACTTGGAATCTGGTTGGTATCAACTGCGCCGAGATTGAAAAAGTCGCCCGCGGGCGACCTAAAATAAGCAAAAAAATGTGGTTTTCTTTAGGTCGCCTCCCCTTCAAGTTTTCGGTTTATAACCATATAGATTATTCGATTACTGCAAAAGTAATCTTAGCATAAGAGTTATATTAGTGTCAAGCCCTATATCTGTACACAAAAACTGGTTATTTTGAGATTAAAAGAAGTTTAAAATTAAATATGTCACTGCGGCAATAAAGGAGAATATGACTGCTATCCAGCCAAAAAATTTAACCCAGCTGGGGTGAGTCTCATCCCCCATTATTCTAGAATCATTGCCGACAATCATAATAACAAATAAAAGTGGTACGGCAATCACCCCATTTAAGAAAGCAGAATAATAAAGGGCTTTGATTGGTGGGATTCCTAAGAAGTTTATGGCAAGACCTAACAAAATTGATACGGTGATAACAAGATAAAAACTTTTCGCCTTGGAAAATTTATTACTTAAACCTTCCTTCCAATTCATTAATTCTGATAGTGCATAAGCACCCGATCCGGCCAAGACTGGGATAGCCAGAAGGCCCGTGCCAACGATCCCCAAAGCAAACAATAGAAATGCTTTGTCGCCGGCTAAAGGCTTCAAAGCAAGCGCCGCCTGCTCGGCTGAGCCGATATCATTAATACCATTTTTAAACAAGACACTGGCGGTAGTAACAACAATAAAAAAGAAAGCTAGGTTAGCAAAGACCATTCCTGTCTTGACATCAGTCCTCATGTTGGCAATTCTATTCTTAACCGAAATAGGTTTTAAGCCTTCGACCTCAATATTCTCCTCTACCTCCTCTGAGGTCTGCCAGAAAAAAAGATAAGGCGAGATGGTCGTGCCAAAAACAGCCACCATGGCAAAAAGGTATTCTTTTTTGAGAACAATGTCAGGAATAATTGCTTCTTTAATTATCGTCCACCATTCGGGATGGACAATAAATCCGCAGATTATATAAGCGACCAGAGAAAGGGTCAGCCATTTTAAAATTTTTGAATAAAGGTGATAAGGTATCAAAATTTCAATAAGAATTATAAGAATTGTAAATGCAATCGCCAGGATACTGAAATTAACATTGATAATAAGCTTAGTTGAAGCGGCCATTGCCCCGAGGTCGGCTCCGATATTGGCGACATTAGCAATAATCAATAAAATAACAATAATGGCGACTATCACTTTGGTATAATGTTGTTTTAAAACTCCGGCGAGCCCCCGATTCGTTATGACACCTATCCGGGCGCAAGTCTCCTGTATAGCAAGCATCAAAGGAAGAAGCCAGAAAGCCATCCAAATAATTTTATAGCCAAGTGCGGCCCCGACCGAGGAGTAGGTGCCTATTCCTCCAGGGTCGTCAAAATAATCTTTCTTTCTTTTTTTCTATTTCTTCCATATCAAGAATAGTATATCAAGAGTTAAGCCCTTGAACAATTAACCCGACCTCGCAGCAAGCTGCGAGGCATCAGGGCGGGTTCGTTGGCAAAGTTGCAGCTCCGCTGCATCTATTGGCCTGCATCCTTGGAGCAAGCTCCAAGGTATTCAGGCGATTTCCAATTAAAAAACCAGCTAGGTAGCTGGCTTGTTTTTCTAAAATTTTAAACTCCGGGAAGCATATAGATCGAGTCTGATTTTTCGAAATTTTTGGGTGTAGGTGTCGGGGTATTCGAAATATCAGCATTAATGCCAAAAATCCCTTTTCTATAAAAATAATATCCCCAGACATTTAAAGCAATAAAAAATAAAACTAGAGTGACAATCAAAAGTTTCGATTCAGCTGATAATCCTTCTTTTGGTGAATCATTACTTGGTTTCTGATCTTCGTGCTTAACTGGCTCCGGCTTTTTTGGAGGATTAAAACTACTTTCATCTTTGATTGATAAAAATTCTTCGTTCATTAGTATCATTATATCATATTTGATAAAAAGGGCTCCAGTGGAGGTCTTGTCGACATCGACTAAACACTCCACAGGAGCCTTGTGCTGGTTGCGAAGGGTCGAACTCCTCAATGCTGGTCGAAGCCCCTTCCGAGCTTGTCCGGGACCATGAACAGGGTAATCCCGTTCTCGGCGCAGTAGCGACGAACTTCGTCGTCGCTGAGTGAGCCGCTCGAAGCGAAGATGAGTGTGACGCCGTTCCCCTGAAGAACCTCGACCGCGTCGAGGAAAGGAAAGAAGGAGTCGGAGTAGGCCGTCCACCCCTGTGTGAGGTCGTGTTGGGAGCGCACAGCTCTCCACATGGAGAGCGTGGCGGCAGCGACCCGGTCTTGCTGACCGACGGCATTCGCCAGGAGCTGACCTCCCCTGACCACAGTGATCGTGTTCGAGTCACTGGTGCTGCCAATCCCCCAGGCGAAGACGAGGTCGTTCTCCTGCTGGGCCACTGCCCGGGCACTTTGCCACAGCTCCTCCCCCTTGAGGTTCAGGACAAACGCCGGAGCATCCTCGGTGAGGAAGCCGCCGCGTGTCTGTCGCCATTGCTGCGACAGGTCGAGGGTCTCCAGGCTGAGGTTGGCGAGAGCGGGGTTCTCGAACATCTGACAGCGATCGGTGCTACGCTTCAGCAGGTCAACTACCCCCTCGTCGAAGCCGGCAGCGATGATCCCGTCAAGGAGACGACGGTCCTGCCCCTCGCGCAGAGCATGGTGGAGCAGCTTGTCCGCTTCCTCTGGCCCGAGGGGGAAGTTGAGCAACACGTACCCCCCGAAGATCGCCAGCGGATCGCCCTCGACCATCTTCTCGATGACTTCCTGTGGGGTGTCCCCATAGGCGGCGCCACAGGCGTTGCCGTGCTTCACCCCGATACCAAGTAGAGGAACAGCGCCACGGTTCTTGCCGAAGCCAGCTGCGATCCTGGTGGCAGTGCGAAGTAGACGATCGCCGTCAGTGGCGTTCACGAAGCTCTGGCCTGAGCCGGCGACTTGCACGAAGCGATCGAGCGCCAGAGGGTCAGCCGTCCCGGTTGAGTACTGGGCGGCGCCCTGATGGGGATTCTCCCCGTAGCGCAGGTCCTGCGCTTTCACCCCGAACATCGCCTCGTACTTGCCACCACTAAGGTAGCGCGCCAAGGCCATGGTATAGCGTGCCACGACGTACATCGCCTTGGCAGCCAGCTCATCCTTGAACGCCTCGGGTTCGGGCATCCCGGCATCCAGCCACTCAATGAATCTCTGCCGGTCGGCTGGGTCGCAGATGACGACCCTACCGCCTTTGGCAGCAGCGTTGAGGAGGTTGCGCCCGCCGACGTCGACTTGAGCGATGACCGAAACGCGAGTACTGTCCGGCCTAGCGATTTCCTCCTCTAGCGGGTACATGTCGACGCAGACGATGTCAATGATCCCGCCATGCTTCTCTGCCTCAGCCAATTCCTTGGGATCATTCTCGTCTGCCAACATCCGGGCAGCCGTCGCCCGGTCGATGGTGACGACCTTGTGTTCCAAGATCGGCTCACCAACGATGTCCGAGAGATTGGTGACCGGGAGACCAGCCTTGGCAATGGTATCAGCCGTACCTCCAGAGGCGATAAGGCCTATCCCCCGATCCAAGAGGGCCTGAGCGAAGTCAGTGATCGGCGGCTTCTTCTTCTCATACACAGAAAGCAGGGCCGTCTTCATCAGCATTCCTCCCGAGGGGTTCGTTACCGAATAGCTAGGTACTCCCCTCTTTTATATCAAAATATAATAATAATATCAACAAAAATGCCCCCGCAGAAGCGGGGGCATTTCTCAATAATTCAAGATTAAATCTCCAGTTCTTCTTCTGCCGGTTCTTCTTTCTCTACTTCAGCACTCTTTTTCTTTAAATCAGACTCAAGCTTGGCAATGACTCTTTTGGCAGCATCTTGCCCACCCAGACCAAAAGCAAGGCCACCGGCAATAGCAAGCAAAGCAACGACGCCGGTAAAGAGGGTCCGAATAAGGTCATGGGCAATCCCCAACTGAACTAAAGCGGCAAGAATGGCAAAAATCCAAATCGCCCAGGATGTAAGCTTAGCTAGAAAGCTCGAATAAGCCAAACCACCTGCCTCGGTGCTGCCTCTGACAACATCCGCCAAAAAATGAGCTAGAACCGCGCCAATAAGGACAATGGCGGCTGCAGCGATAACATTGGGAACATAACCAAGAATAACGGCGAAGAAATCAGCCACTTGATGCAGACCTAAAACGTCGGCGGCAGTAAGGAAGGTGATAATGAGGATTATCCATTTCACGAGCGCTGAAATGATTCCTACAGAATCAAGGCTGAATTTCGCTCTTTTAACGATCGCTTCAATCTTAACAATCTCGAATAGCTTCTGTAGACCAATGAGTTTTAAAACGCGATTTAAAAGTTTTTCCAAAAGCACCGCCAAAAGCCAACCCACAACCAAAACAATAACTGCTCCCAAAAGGTTGGGTAAGAAATTGACAATGCGGTCTAAGACATTACTTGAGGAACTAGAGAGAGCATCTTTCCAAGATTCAAGCATATTCCTCCTTTCTTATTGTATTAGAGTAATATATTAACTCTATTTTACCTAATTATTGATTTAAACGTCAAGAGGGTAGCTCGTTTTTGTCGCGAAAACACACGATAGTTTGCCCCAGCGTGGCAAACTTCGTTCGGGTCTCGGTTTCGCTCTCCTTCGACTTGGAGCTAAAGCTCCTCGCTCAGGAACCATGCCCGCTCAACCTGCGACACGGTTTTCTTGGACAAAAACTCACTAAGAAGAGGTAAATTCGACGAAAAGCAAATTTGTGGAATAAGCAAGATTTCCTAAAAATAATATAATTATCATCATTGATTTATGGCTGATTTTGGGTTAATATGTAAAAGTAGAATGCCTAGATGCTAAGAAGCTACCCGTCGCGACCCGGCGGTCGCCGCCGAGGCGGACAAACTAAAAGTAAATAGCTGTAAGCTGGTAGCTGAATGCGATAGTTTTTTCGGGCCCGTAGCTTAGTGGTAGAGCGCCGGTTTTGCATACCGGAGGTCGGCGGTTCGACTCCGCCCGGGTCCAATACCTAGGGCCTATAGTTAAGTGGTAAAACACCGCATTCGCATTGCGGAGACGGCAGTTCGATTCTGCCTAGGTCCATAATAAAATCGCCATAAGACGATTTTTTTGATTGTAAAAGTTATATCACCAGCCAATGACAAAATCAAACTTGCCCCAAAGAATCATTACCCCAAAGACAATCGTCAGAATGCCAATTATTTTCCACATCGTATAAGTTCCACCGGGACCCAGGTAACGCTCGGCCCAGGAATTATGCCCAACGGTAAAAACAATTCTTTCAGTTTTGACTAGAAAGAAAATTCCAAGTACCACACAAATTATAAAGATAATAATTTTAAGCCAAAGCATGGTGATGAATTATGAAGTATGTATTATGTATCATGTATAAGCAAAACCGCAATCCATACATAATTCATTATTCATTATTCACGATTCACGCTCTCATTTTAGCAGAAGCCAAATAGAAACAGCAATGATCGCTAATTGTAATGGTATGCCAATATTGTATTGATATTTACTTAGAGGTCGGTGAATGTCATTGTGAAATTTATAAATCATAGAAAATGGCCAGGTTTTTTCCACCCAAGGTTCCCAAATTGGTACACAAAAAATAATATCAATAAGGAGTGCCGTCAATGCACCAATAATGACCGCTTCTCGATTTAAATGCGGCCGCGCGAACAAAATAAGAGTGATAATTATAAGGGCGGCAAAAATATCAATCATCGCCAAAAAATATTTAACAATTGGTCTTAAACCTCCCTTTTTGATCTCCGTCCCTGCATCGACATGAGGTAAAAAGTCCAGAACAAAATGGCTCGCTATCGCTAAACCGACCACCACCGGGATATTGTCAATTTGAGATCCAATCGCTGCCCCGACGAGTGTGTGGTTTATGGCGAGCATAAGACAATAAAATTATTCTAATTTCTAATTATTCTAATTACTCTAATTAATAGTTAATGTCTTAAATGCCCAACTTCTAAAACTTCGTTATTGGACATTGTGATTTTCAGCCCGAGGCTGATCCGCCCTTGGCGGAGATTAGGTTAATTAGGTCAATTAGAACAATTAGGTCAATTCGTTTTTAAGTTCTTTGAGTCTGTCTCGAAGCATGGCCGCCGATTGATAATCTTCGTTTTTAATCGCCTGATCTTTTTCTTTCTTTAGATCATTTATCTTTTTTTCAAGATAAGTCTCGCCTCTTCCCTCTTTTTCGGCTAAAGGCTGTGCGATAAGCACTTCAAATTCATTATCAATATTCTCAAGTTGAAGTGAATTCTGCGCATCTTTGTAGAAATTAGAGGGAATAACCAAACCAAAATTAGGCACAGGAAGACGAAACATTAATTTACCACCACCCAAAAGTCCCTGCTCTTGAGCGCATCTTTCGCAAAAGTGAAAAACCGAAGCGTGACCATTGATGACATGGTTGACAACGACGGAAGCTTGGGCAATGTGACATTTGTCACAAATCATATATCTCCTATTTTTATGTTATCTACTATTATACTTTGTAGAATACACTGCTTATATTATAACAAATGATACTAATCTTGATAAAGTCCAGTTGGAGGATAACTCCTCCGTTACCTTATCCACCAAGTTTTATTTTCTTCATATTACTTACCTTCAACTCAAGTTTGGGAAGAATTATTTTAAGCCTTCCGTTTTCCATTTTTGCTCTAGCATCATTTACCCT
>JAPLVI010000122.1 GCA_026397195.1 Candidatus Berkelbacteria bacterium
GTACGTAATAATTACGAAGGGATTCATGACCTTTTGGGAATCCGCATCATCGTAAAGACAAACGAAGATTGCTACAAGGTTTTGGGAATTATCCATCAAAATTATCGCCCCATTCCGGGGAAATTTACTGATTATATCGCCCTGCCTAAATTAAACGGCTATCAATCGATTCATACTATCGTCCATATTAACCACTCAACTCCTTTGGAATTTCAAATCAGAACTAAAGAGATGGACTATAAAGCTAATTTTGGTGTTGCCTCTCACTTTCACTACACCGAGGTTTTGAAGCCAAAAGATCAAGTGGGAAGACGTGGGATTAAAACGCCAAAAAAAGAGCTCTCTTGGATTAAAGAGCTTGCCGAGTGGCAGACAAAAATTAAGGATTCGGGAGCATATTTACGTGAATTAAAAATTGATTTCTTTAATGATCGTATTTTTGTCTTTACCCCTAAAGGCGAGGTTAAGGATCTGCCTATCGGCTCAACTTCAATTGATTTTGCCTATACCATTCATACCTATATCGGCGACCACGCCGCGGGAGCGAAAATTAACGGAGCTATGAAGGGGTTAGATTTCAAATTAAAAAATGGCGATGTGGTTGAAATTATGATTAATAAAAACCAGCGCGGGCCAAATCCCGACTGGTTAAAATTTGTTAAATCCGCTTCGGCTAAAGAAAAAATAAGAAGCTATATTAATAAGCTTAAAAAAACGAACTCTTATATATAAGGTGATTGACTTTGAATTGTCTTTGTGCAATAATAACGGCATCCTGGCAAGGAGGTGCAACCAATGGCCAAAATCCTGGTTGTCGAAGACGACCCGCCGACAATCAGACTACTCAAGCTAGTACTCGGAAGCCATGAGCTGATCTTGGCCGCTAGCTTCGAAGAGGCGATGACGAAGATAGACGGCTTCTCAGTCAAACCCTTCGACCTCGCCATCATCGACTGCACGCTAGCAAAGACCGACCCAAGAGGGGTCGTACATAATGTGTCTGATGCAGGGATCCAAGTCGCCGAGCGGCTCAGCTCTCATCCGGAAACGGCTCATATCCTCATCATCATCGCCACCGGACTCGACGACGAAAATACCAGTAGAAGAATAAGGGAGGCATCGGACGCAATCCTCTATAAGCCCTACAAGCCCAAGAAGCTCATCGAGACAATCGAGAGACTCCTTGAGACGGGCACCAAGAGAACAGGCGGCAATCCCAGCCAGGACACGCCCCAGGGGATAGATTGACACTTCGGTGTTACTCAGTGCCACTCTCGCCCCCTTTTTTTAATCTAATTTGCAAACAGTGCAAAGAGGTCAATCCGCCTCTGGCAGATTTAATAAATATTCCACTATAATACTGTACAGTATTTAGGTTAATATCGTCCGGCTTTAAAAAAAAGAAAATGACTCGAGGCCATATGAACAAGCACGGAATGACAAATAATGAATTTTTGTATTCACGGTTGCAATAGTTTGACTTTGACCTTTTTTTGCGTTAGAATAGGTTAGAATAACCTTAAATTTATTGTCCTATGCCAAGAAAAAAACAAGTAAGACGAGGTCGACCAAGAACAACTAAAGCTCAACGTGGAAGGCCGAGAGCAAAGAGAACTAAAACCGTAACGCGAAAACCAGCACAAGCAAAACAGATGCCAATAAAATCAGAGGCTCCAAAAGTTATCGAAACCCCGCTCATCAAGCAAGCGACGCCGGCGATTAAAATACCCAGAAGCCCGGCGCGACGCGTCAAAGGGATGCACGATGTTCTGCCTAAAGACCAGAGATATTTTGAGACGATTAAATTTGTAGCTCTTAAGCATTTTCGCCTCAATGGTTTTGAGCGGATTGATGTACCAACGATTGAATATGCTTCGTTATTTTCAAAGGGCACTGGCAAGGATACTGATATTGTCCAAAAAGAAATGTATTATATCGCTCAAACAGAAGAAGACGAAAAAGAAGCAATGGCCTTACGACCTGAAGCAACCCCCGGTATTGCCAGAGCTTATGTTGAACATGGTATGCTT
>JAPLVI010000126.1 GCA_026397195.1 Candidatus Berkelbacteria bacterium
ATAGATAGAATTATTAAAAACAAAAAACATCTAAAAGGAAGTTAAAAGCCAAAAATATGGTTTATTTATTGTTGTCAATTCTCATTATTGCGGTCATCATTATCGTAATTATGTTTTTACGGCAAAAGAAGGAGGAGAATAAACTTTTTCAGGCCTCAAATTTAGTTTTGTATCGCGTTAAAGTGCCGCGGGAAATCAAGCTGAAAGAAGGGGAGCAGCAAAAAACCTTTGCCGACCTTCTCTCTGTTTCGGAGCAACTATTTGCCTCTTTTCATGGCACTTATCAAAAAGGAGCTTCGGGTCTAACCAAATCTCAAGCCACTATTTCTTTAGAGATGACTTCATTTAATAATGAAATTGCTTTTTATGTTGGCTCGACCAAGGATTTAGCGGCGCTCGTTGAAAAACAACTTCATTCCTATTTCCAGGCCTCCCAAATTGAAAAAATGACGGAACATAAATTATTTATCACTGACGAAGGATATGTCTCGGCGCGAACTTTTAGAACCGAGTCGTCTTATGTTTTACCTATTCGTACCTATCGCCTGATGGAAGCTGATCCCTTAAATTCACTCACCAGTTCAATTTCCAAAATGGGTCCGGGCGAATCAGCTGCCATCCAAGTTATTATCCGGCCCATAAAAAATAATTGGCGTGGCAAATCAATTAAAGCCATCAAATTTATTCAAGAAGGCAAAGGAGCGATGGTTGGTTCGGGCAAATTTTCCCAGGGCATGTCAAAAGTAGGGGAATTTGTCTCTAGCCTCGCCCGCTCGCTAACCAGCAACAACCAACAGCAAACCGTGCCCCAAACTCCTCAAGTAACCCCGGTGCAGGAAAAACAAATCCAAGCAATTCAAGAAAAAGCCAACAAAGTCGCGTTTGATACTCAAATCAGAGTTTTTGCCTCATCGGGACAAGTCGATCAAGCTGATGCGATTGTCGGGACGATTGCCTCGGCTTTTTCCCAATATTCTTACCCCGAAGGCAATAGCCTTGTCGAAATTACTCCCAAAGACAAAGACCACTTTATTAAAGCTTATATTTACCGATTATTTGAAGATGAGGACCCCAAACTCTTATTAAATACGGAAGAGCTCGCCTCTATTTTTCACTTTCCAAATCAATACGTCGAAACGCCTAATCTGGTGCTTTTATCGGCTAAAGATGCACCGGCGCCGACTAATCTTCCTTCAGAGGGAACAAGAATCGGTGAAGCCATCTTCCGTGGTTCAAAACAGGTAATACGTATCAAAGACGATGATCGTATGCGCCATATGTACATTATCGGCAAAACCGGTGTCGGCAAATCGACGATGATGGAAACAATGATTCAGGATGATATTGAAAACGGCAAGGGTTTGGGAGTGGTTGATCCTCATGGGGAATTAATCGAACATATTATGACTATGATTCCCAAGGAGAGAGCCGAAGATGTTGTTCTTTTTGACCCAGGCGATATGGCGCGGCCTCTGGGTTTGAATTTATTGGAATGGAAGACACGTGAGGAAAGAGATTTTCTAGTACAAGAAGCAGTCTCTATTTTTTACAAATTATTTGACCCGACGCGTCAGGGATTCATCGGCCCGCAGTTTGAACATTGGATGAGAAACGCTTCTCTAACTTTGATGGATCAGCCCGAAGGGGGAACATTAATAGAAATTCCCCGTCTTTTTACCGATAAATCCTTTGAAGATGAGTGCGTTAAAAATATCAAGGATGATACGGTCAAACGTTTCTGGACGCAGCAAATGGCCAAGACTTCTGAATACCACAAATCAGAAATGCTTAATTATTTTACCTCCAAATTCGGCCGTTTTATGACTAACGATATGGTACGTAATATTATGGGGCAGACCCGCTCATCATTCGATCTACGCGATATTATGGATAATAAAAAAATATTTTTGGCTAATCTCTCTAAAGGCAAAATGGGCGAAGTTAATTCTAATTTGATCGGCATGATTTTGGTAGCGAAACTGCAGATGGCGGCTATGAGCCGCGTCAATGTAGCTGAAGAAGAGCGCGAAAATTTCTTCCTTTATGTTGATGAATTCCAAAATTTTGCCACCGATTCTTTTGCTACAATTTTATCCGAGGCGAGAAAATATCATTTGGGGCTAATCATTGCCAACCAATATATCGCCCAACTTGAGGAACAAATCAGAAACGCTGTTTTTGGCAATGCCGGAACCTTAGTTTCTTTCCGAATTGGAGCCTCGGACGCCGAATATGTCGCCAAAGAGTTCGAGCCAATTTTTAACGAGGAGGATTTAATCAATGTTGACAAATTTCACGCCTATATTAGACTTTTGATTGATAAAGTTCCAGCTGCGCCTTTCTCCATGCGTACCATCAAAATTGAATATCCGGGCGGGATGGAACTGGCGACGGCAATCAGAGAATTATCTAACTTTAAATACGGCCGACCCCGTGATGAGGTTGAAGCAGAGATTGCCGAAAGAACAAAAATCATTGAACCTCCACCGATGGGCGGTGGGGGAGGCAGTTTCGGCCCAGGAACAAAACCTAGCCAATCACCAT
>JAPLVI010000033.1 GCA_026397195.1 Candidatus Berkelbacteria bacterium
GCGGGCAATACCAGCAGGGAAAGAAATATAGGTTCGAACAACTGGCAAAAGTCGGGAAAAAAAGATGGCCACATCGCCGTGCTTGTTAAACCAGCGGTCAGCTAAATCCAAATCGTGGTGCGAGATTAAGATATACTTGCCATATCTTTCAATTAAAGGCCGGCCACCATACATGCCAACCCAATAGGCAATGACCGAACCGACGACACAACCGACTGCGCCTGCCAGAGCGATCAGCCATAAATTGAATCTGCCATCAAAAACAAGAAATCCCGAAAATGGCATAATCACTTCAGAAGGCAAGGGAATACAAGCTGACTCAATTGCCATCAATAAAACTATTCCCCCATATCCAAGGGTTGAAATGGTAGCGATGATGAAACCGGAAATGGCGGCGAGAATAGAATGAATCATTTTAATATATAAAAAATAATAATTATTATTGCCAAAACTATCCTATAAATCACAAATGGAGTAAAGCTGCCGTGACTTAAATATTTTAACAGATATTTAATTGAAAGATAGCCGGAGATTAGAGCGGCCAAAAAACCAATAATAGCAGCAAAAAGACTGAAGCCATTAAACCAGTCATTAATCGGCAAAGAGGATAAATCTTTTGCCCTAAATATCGTCGCGCCAAGCATAATCGGGGTGGCAATGAGAAAAGAAAATTTGGCCGCCGTTCTTCTCTTAAAACCCAAGGCGATGCCGGCAGTCATGGTCGCGCCCGATCTCGAAATGCCGGGAATGAGAGCTAAACTCTGGCCAAGACCGATCAAAATTGACTGCCAATAATTCATATTTTTAAGTTTTTGGGTGTGTTTGATCAAGCGGTCAACTAGATAAATAATTAGACCGAAAATAGCTAAGGTCGAAGCAATTAATAGTGGCGAGCGCAAAGAAATTTCGATTTTACTCTCAAATGCGTATCCCAAAATCGCCGCCGGAATACAAGCAATAATGATTAAAGCTAAAAGCTTATATTTCTTTTCTTTAAAAATCCCAAACCAATCCTTGGCAAAAAAATAGATGATGGCAATTAGCGTCCCAAGATGCAAAAAAACATCAAAAGAAAGTCCCGGATCTTTCCAATGAAAAAAGTATGGAATAAGAATCAAGTGGGCGGTTGAAGATATAGGTAAAAACTCAGCAATCCCTTGGACCAAACCATAAACTAGCGCTTGAAAAAGTTGAAAAAACATAATTTAAATTAATTCTTCTTATCTTGAAACTGACGAAGTAGGTTATTTTTAACCCAACCTCCTTCTCTCTGAACCAACCAGGCAGCGAAAATCCCAAAAATTGAACCGGCAATGATATCCGATGGGTAATGAACACCGGCGGCAATACGAGAAAGCCCCACAATAGCGGCCAAAACAGACAAAAAAATTCCCAACCGCCTATACCCGGTAAAATAAAACGAGGCAGCAATGGCAAAAACAAAAATTGAATGGGCCGAAGGAAAAGAAGTGGGGTCGACCGTAACTGAAAGTTGCTTAACATCCTGGTGAGAAATATAGGGGCGGTTTCTGATGAAAACCAAGTTAATCAACTGGTCGATCAGAAATGCCCAAGCGAGAGATAGCATAGTGTAAATTACCGCCCTTTTTGATTTATGCTCCTCTTTTTTATTGGGCTTGTTTAGCCACCACATATAGGCAATTATGAGAAAAAAGAAAAAAATAAGATATTTGGCACAAATAAAGACAAGAAGCTTAATCCAAAAGCTGTCTTTAGCTAGGTTATTAAAAAATAAGAATATTGAGTAATCAATATGTCTAATAAATTCAAGCATACATTTTTATGATATCATAATGACTTGAGATTAAAAGAACTATGATATAATTATATTGTGCGACAAATAAGGAGACTTATGAAAATTAAAAAACTTATCACCGATTTTCTCGAATATCTTGAAGTAGAGAGAAATGTTTCCCAGAAAACAATCGAAAATTATGACCATTATTTAAAAAGATATCTGGATTTTAGCGGTGATATCAATCCAGGCAAAATTGATTTAAATAACGTTAAAAAATATCGCTTATTCCTCAATCGCTATAAAGATAAAAATGGCCACGAGCTTTCCAAACTAACCCAAAGCTACCATATTATTGCTTTGCGCGCTTTTCTCAAATATCTGGCTAAAAATGATATTAAAACAGTGCCAGCAGAAAAGATTGAGCTACCCAAAACTGAAGGCCGGACAGTCACTTTTTTGGAAGAAGACGAAGTGGAGCGGCTCTTGGAAACTGCTGGCACTAAAGATACATTAGTTGACTTACGCAACCGGGCAATTCTGGAGACTCTTTATTCCACCGGTCTTAGAGTTTCAGAATTAGTTGGTCTTGATAGAGACCATATTAACCTTAAACGGGGAGAATTTTCCGTTAAGGGCAAGGGGGGCAAAACCAGATTGGTATTTTTAAGTAAAGAAGCTATTGAATGGATAAATAAATATTTAGCTAAACGCGGTGACCCTGATCCGGCGTTGTTTATTAGGGCTGATAGAAGAAGTAAAAAAGATATTGAAAAAACGGCAGATCATTCCCTGCGTTTAACCCCCAGGAGCATACAGCGAATTATTGATGGGTCAGCCCGCAAAGCAGGCATCACCAAAACGGTAACACCACATACATTGCGCCATTCTTTTGCGACAGAATTATTGATGAATGGGGCGGATATCCGCTCGGTCCAGGAAATGCTCGGCCACTCATCGATTACCACCACTCAAATATACACCCACATTACCGATCGACAGCTACGTGATGTTCATCGTGCTTTTCACGGTAAAAGAAAAAAGAAAGACAAAAAGTAGCTAAAGATTTTTTACCTTTTTTAATGCTTCTTCTTTTGTTTTTATTGTGCCTTTTAGTTGTAACTCTCTAATTTTTGCCAATACTTCTCCTACCCTTGGGCCGCTTTTGATTTTCAAAACTTTCATTACATCGTTTCCGTTTATCAAAGACTCTGGTAAAGTTCTTTCTTTTTGCTTGGTCTTAACCGTTTCTCTTATCTCATTAATTTTTTTTACAAAGGCATTATAAATAGAATAATCCGGTTTGCCCGAAGGCGGAATAGTCGCCGAAATATCTGCCCAAGAAAGACGTAAAAGTTCATCACCTACACCATCTTCGCGAAAGAAATATTTTTCAAAAGTGGTTAATTTCATCTCTTCAGGCTTAGCGGTAATTAGAATCATATGCTTTCGTACTAACCAAATAACCGTCTCTTCATCAACATGAAGACCACTCTCGGGCGCCTGGGAGGTAAGCTTTAGTCTGTCGATTATCTCTTTAACGATTTTTGCCCCAATTTCATCATGTTCGTTAAAATGGATGCGGTCATCTTTACCTTCCGGCGGAGTATAAGTTTGCGGCTTGCCAATATCGTGGAAAAGAAGGGCTAATTTTAAATTAATTGAAATTTTGTTATCCTTACCGATTACCGGTTTAGATTCTTTCAATTTATCTAAAGCTAGTAGGGTGTGTTTATAAACATCTCCTTCGGAATGAAAATTTTGGGGCTGTTTAACGCCTTGCATCGCCTTAACTTCATCCAAAAGCTCTTCGAGAAGCCCAACTTGATCATAGAGCTTTAAAGTTTTAACCAGATTTTTATTAAATGCCTTTAAAAATTCTTTGGCGATTACCTCCTCGGCCACTCTTTTTTTAGAAATATCGTCTTCTATGGGTTTAGTAATTTCAATTAATTTATCTTTCATGCCCACAAATGTTGCTTCATCAATTTTAAAATTCAGCTGCACGGCAAACCTTACTCCCCGTAAAATCCTTGAGGGATCTTCCTGAAATCTCTCTTCGGGCTTGCCAACGGTTCTGATTATCTTATTTTTTAGGTCTTCCTTGCCTTTAAATTCATCAACTAGTTCAAAATTACGCAAGTTAAGTGCCATGGCGTTAATAGTGAAATCCCTTCTCGCGAGGTCATCTTTAATACTTAAGCCCTCGGTTTTTACCTCAATATCTTTATATCCTTCGCCCAGCCAATGTTCATCTCGAGGCAGTGCAATATCAAATGAATTCTTTTCTCCCTTGGGAATAAAAATAAAGACGCCAAAGGCGCGGGATTCAACATCCTTAACTATGCCATTTTTCTCGAGAAATTCTTCTAATTCATTTCTCTCAATCCCTTCAACCACAAAATCCAGATCCTCGGGTGGCACAGCTGAATTATTTATAAGGTCTCTCACCGCTCCGCCAACTAAAAAGACCTTTACTTGGGAAGAGTCTTTATGGATTTTCCTAATAAATTGAAAGCGTTTTTCTTTTAGACTGTTTTTGAATTCTTCAATCTTCATATTTATATTATATCAGTTAATTTCTAGGAAAATGTCCTCGCGGGATGAACCCGACCCCGCCGGCGGCGGGGCATCAGGGCGGGTTCGTTGGCAAAGTCGCAGCTCCGCTGCCTCTATTGGCCTTCATCCTCGAGAAACTCGAGGTATTCAGGCGATTTCCAATAAAATAAACGATATTTGTTTTTTCGTCAATAAAGGTTTAATCTATTCTTAGGAGTAATATGAGCTTATCTATTGGTATTGTTGGACTTCCTAATGCCGGCAAATCAACCCTTTTTAATGCCCTATTAAAACAAAGGAAAGCAACTACCGCGATCCATCCTTTTACTACCATTGAGCCAAATGTAGGCATAATTAAAGTTCCAGACCCTCGTCTTAAAAAGATAAAAAAGATTCTTAAACTTAAAAAAACGATACCCGCCACTATTAAATTCATTGATATCGCCGGATTGGTTAAGGGTGCTCATAAAGGCGAGGGGTTGGGTAATCAATTTCTCTCTCATATCCGTGAAGTCAATGCTATAATTTTAATTTTTAGGCTTTTTGCCAATAAAAATGTATCCCACGTGGCTGGCGAGATTAAGCCTAAAAATGATATTGAAACGATTCTTACCGAGCTGATACTCGCTGATATGAAAACTTTGCAGAAGAAGATTGAAGAAATAAGAGGCAAGGCCAACTCTGGTGATAAAGAAGCGATGAAAGAATTCGATACACTCGAAAAGATAAACTTGCATCTAAACAAGGAGATACTCTCTTCTGAAGTTTCATTGACAAAAGAAGAAAGAAAGGTAGTGCGACCTCTGAATCTTTTGACAATGAAATCAATTCTCTATGTCGCCAATATCTCAGAGAACGATCTTCCTAAACCAAAAATATCTGAACTCCCAGAAATTCCCAAGAAGGTTTTTGCCTCGCTTGTCTTTGTCTCAGCTAAATTCGAAGAAGAGCTTTCTGATCTAGAGAAAAAAGAGGTTAAAGAATATCTTGGTTCTATCGGCATGAAGCGCTCGAGCCTGGATGATTTAATCCGCGGAGCGTATTCACTTTTAAAACTTATCACCTTTTACACTACGACCGAAGATTATGTTCAGGCCTGGCCAATTAAAGATGGCTCAACAGCCTTGCGTGCCGCAGGAAAAATCCATAGTGATTTCGCTAAAAAATTTATCCGAGCCGAGGTCTTATCCTATAAAAATCTAGTTGAAGCTGAGGGAATAATTGAGGCTTCAAAAAGGGGGCTCATCCATGCTCAAGGTAAAAAATACCTTATTCTTGGTGGGGATATTATTCGTTTTAAACATGGCTGAAATTTATGGAAATTTGTAGAAATTAAGTAGAAATTTATCGTCGCGAACAATCAATTTCTTAAATTTCAACTAATCTCTATTAATTTCTGTGCCAATCCTTGCAAAATAAGATAATATCTGCTAAACTTCAGGTATAATTTAAGATTATTAAGCAATAAAGATATGCTTTATTCAATCCTTTTGATTTTAAAGAAACAAACCGATAGTCAGGCTCTCCCCGAGATTAAAAAATACATTGAGGAGAAAAAGGGTAAAATTTTATCGATCAATGAACAAGGGGATGCCAGGCTAAATCCGAGAAAAAAAGTTTCAGAATCCAATATTGTCAAACTAGAAATAGAGATAAATCCGAAAGAAGTAGAAAAAATTAAGAAAAAAATTAACCACGAGAAAGAGATTGTTTCTTATATCTTGGAAAAGAAAAAAATAGTTAAAAAAGTGAAAAAAGAAATAAAAGAAAGAAAAAAGCCCCGCAAAGCGGGGTCCGGCTCTGGCAAGAAAAAAAGAGAAACAGGCAAAGCGGAAAAAGTGCTTGATTCAATGCAGGAAGAAGAGAAGAAAATTAAGGATTTGGATTCAACCCTTGATAAAATACTCAACGAGTAAACAAATAATATACAAAATAATATAACAGAATGTTTAGCTTAAATCGAGCGACAATCATTGGGCATTTGACCCGCGATCCAGAACTTCGCACCACTCCAAACGGACAAAATGTGTCAAGTTTTTCTGTAGCCACCAATAGAAGATGGACCGATGCCACAGGAGCACAACAGGATGCTGCTGAATTCCACGATATTGTTACTTGGGGGAAATTGGCGGAAATTGCTTCGACTATCTTACACAAAGGCGACAGGGCCTATGTTGAGGGTAGATTGCAAACCCGAAATTGGGAAGCTCAAGATGGTTCAAGACGTTCAAAGACGGAGATTGTGGCTGAAAATCTGATTAATCTTTCTCCGCGCAAAGAGACTGGTGAAACAATCATGGAGGCTGCAGAAAAAAGTGGGCCGACAAAAAAGGAAAAGCCTAAAGAAAAGGTCAAAACCACAGAGACGGAAACGGAAGAAATAGACATCAACGACATACCATTCTAAAATAAAAGAAATCCCGCTTATGAGAAAAAGATATTGTTATCTGTGCAAAAATAAGGTTGAAACAATCGAGCCGACAGATACAGCAGCTCTAAATCGATATGTCACCTTTTTTGGCGCTATTGAGCCAAGATCAAAAACAAGACTTTGCCAAAAACATCATAAAATTATCTCCAAAACCATAAAAAAAACTCGCGACCTAGACCTCAAATTAGGGGGCGAGGATTAAAAGGAAGGAAAGATGTTAATTTCGAGTCTGGAGTTAAAAGGAGGAGAGATTATCTCTCTTGAAAGTGGCTCTTCAATCGGCGAGATCAGAGACCCAATAGTTGATCCAATAAATGGTAAAATATTAGCTTTTGATGTCGGTACTGGTTTTCTAACTAAAAGATTAATACTGTCTTCGACTGATATCATTGAATGGCAAAGAAATGCCTTGATTGTTTATGGTATGAATGTGCTGGTTGAACCGATCGAGGTGAAACGGGTTCTTGATTTAATTAAAAAAAGATTCAAGCTTATTGGCAAACGCGCTTTAACCCAAAAAGGAGTGAACCTGGGAAGGATATCTGACATTTATATTGATACGACAACTTCGATGGTCGCCAAATATAATATTACTCATCATATTTTTGCAAGTTTTCTTGAAGAAGGCCGAATTATTCCGGCAAACTTGGTAGTTAAAATTGATAATAAGAAAGGGGTAATTTTCAAGGATAGCGTAGCTGAAGGAAATAAAGGCAAAGCAGCCCAAACCAAAACAGCTACTACCTAAAATGGTATTTAAAGACAGGGTTATCAATATCGTCAAAAAAATTCACCGTGGGAAGATAGTAACCTATAAACAGGTTGCTATTTTGTGTGGTAGACCAAAAGCCTATCGAGCTGTTGGGAACATCTTAAATAAGAATTTCTCAAAAGACCACAAAATCCCCTGCCATCGAGTTGTTAAATCTAATGGGGAAATAGGAGATTATGCCTTGGGCAAAAAGAGAAAAGAAGAATTATTAAAAAAAGAGGGAATAGAGATAAAAAAACACTTTGTCGATCTCAAATCATTAACCTAAAAACCAAAAAATCCCGTTATCGGGATTTTTTGAAATATGTTTGAGTAGACAGATCAATTTTTGGGGATTTTAGCCATTGTTGTCGTCCGGGGGTTGGAGATAGAGGATGAACCCATCCCCGCGATAAATCGCGGGGCATCAGGGCGGTGAACGTTTTCAAGGTTGCAGCTCCGCCGCATTGATATTCCAATAGAGGCGCTCCCCTGTCCTCTAAAATCTTTACATCATTCCGCCTGGAGGCATACCACCAGGCATCTTTGTTTCTTCTTTCTCAGGTAAATCAGTTATGACGGCTTCAGTTGTCAGTATCATGGCAGCAGCTGAAGCAGCGTTTTGAAGACACAGGCGAACCACCTTGGTCGGATCAACAATACCGGCAGTCATCATATCTACTATTTTATCTTTAATTGCATCATAGCCCTGAACTCCGTTTGATTTCTCGCGAATTTCCTTAATTATAACTCCAGGATCCTGTTTGCCAGCGTTTTGAACAATTTGGCGAATGGGGGATTCGATCGCCTGGCGGACAATTTTAATGCCGGCTAAAACTTCATCGGAGATTGCCGCTTCATCTTTGTCCCAAAGGGATCCCTTGGGGAAAACATCTTCATTGTGACGCAGTCTCGATGTAGTCTGCGTCGAGAATACATCATCAAGAATCTTAGCAGCATTAATAAGGGCTACTCCTCCACCTGGCACGATTCCTTCTTCAATCGCAGCCTTGGTGGCATTCAAAGCATCTTCAAGTTTATCTTTCTTATATTTCATTTCCGCTTCAGTCGCGGCACCAACTTTAATTACTCCAACTCCACCCAAAAGTTTGGCTAGTCGCTCTTCCAACTTTTCTTTATCAAATTCACTTTCAGTATCAACTAGTTCTTTACGAATAGAAGAAATTCGTGCTTCGATATCTTTTTTTCTGCCTTTACCATCAACAATCGTGGTTTTGTCTTTATCGGCCACAACTTTGCCGGCCTCACCCAACATATTAAGTTCAACATTCTCAATTTTAAGTCCCAACTCTTCAGAAACAATCTGTCCTCCAGTTAAGGCAGCAATATCAGCTAGCATCTCTTTTCTTCTGTCGCCAAAACCAGGAGCTTTAACCGCCAGGGCATTGAATGAACCTTTGAGTTTATTAACGATTAAGGTTGGCAGTGCTTCACCCTCAACGTCTTCAGCGATGATGATTAGATCTTTTCTACCGGCTTGAACCATTTTTTCCATCAGGGGAACGATTTCATTGATGGTTGATATTTTCTTGTCTGTGATCAAAATATATGGATCTTTGAACTCAGCCACCAATGCCTCTGGATCAGTCATCATATAAGGAGAAATAAAACCTTCATCAAACTGCATTCCAGAAACAACTTCCTTCTCAAGGCCAATCGTTTGTGATTCTTCGACTGTTATCGGCGCTTCAGGTCCAACTTCTTCAATAATTTCGGCAATCATTTTACCCATATCTTTGTTTTCAGCAGCAATAGAAGCGACAGCAACTATCTTTTCTTTATTGCCTTTTATCTGGATCGAATTCTTTCTGATCTCTTCAATTAACGCTTTGGTCGCTGCCTCAATCCCTCGACGTACTCCCATTGGATTAATGCCGGTCGTTATATATTTTAATCCTTCATTTATCATTTCTGAGGCTAAGATAACCGCGGTGGTTGTTCCGTCGCCCACAGTATTATTTGTTTTTTCTGCCACCTCTTTAATAAGTTCTGCTCCCATATTCTCAATTTTACCCTTAAGTTCAATTTCTTTAGCAATCGTAACGCCGTCATTCGTAACAGCCGGGGCGCCAAATCCCTTATCAAGAACTACATTTCTACCTTTTGGACCCAATGTTACTCTAACTGCATCAGATACTTTATTGACCCCTCGCTTTAATGATTCTCTTGCCTTTTGTGAAAATTGAATATCCTTGGCCATGGTTCCTCCATTAATTAATATTTTGTATAATCTACTGCCTAAATTATAACCGCTAATATATCATCATCTTCTGCGATCAAATACTCCTTGCCATCTATTTCAATTTCAGTCGGACCAAACTCTTTATAGATAACCTTGTCTCCCTTTTTCAAACTTAATTTTTTAATTTTTTTCCCTTCGCCTAAAGCGAAAATGATTCCTTCTTGTGAACGTTTTTCTTCGGCTGTATCCGGTAAAATAATACCCGAGGTTTTCTTGTCCTCGTGTTTAGGCTTGGTTATTACTACCCTGTTACCCAAAGGTTTAAATTTCATATGCCTCCTCAATATCTTAATATAATCTTTTAAAAAGCAGTTTCAAAGGTGATAGCGAGGAAGGGGGAACCTACACTATCACCTTAAAAACCACTTTTGCAAAACCCATTTTAGCAACACTTAAATTTCCTGTCAAGATCAATTGAAACAATTTGCTAGCAGAGAAGAGCTGTGGTGAGGTCTTAATATTCGTGTTATAATTTTGATAAGTATATGGCCAACCAAAAAAAAGAGAACAAAAAAAGTCTTCTTGAACAAACTCTTTCTGCATCAAGACACCAACAAGAAGAACAGGAAACCCTGAAAAAGGCAAAAACACTAGGTTTGTCTTATGTTAATATTATCGGTTTTCCGGTAAACTCTGATACCCTTTCCATTTTTCCCACCGAAAAAGCGCGCGAACTTCAAGCTATTCCTTATATAGAAGTCGGAAATAATGTTCGCATTGCTACCACTGACCCTAAAAATGAATCACTTACAACATATCTTGAAGGTTTAAAACAAAAAAACAAGCTTCAATTCACTCCAGTTCTCGCATCTCGTTCAAGTATAAACTATGGACTCTCGCTCTATGAAGGTTTAATCCGTCCCACAGTTAAAAATGTTGAAGAAATAACTATTACCAAAAAAGAGTATCAAGAAGAAATCAAGGATCTTAAGAATCTTAAAAGTAGACTTGATACTAGTTCAACAACAATGATTCTTGATATTCTTTTGGCCGGTGCCATTGGCTCTCGCGCTTCTGATATTCATATTGTTCCCTATAAAAATGATGCTATTATTCGTTTTCGCATTGACGGAGTACTACATGATATCTCAAGGATCCCCAAAGAAAAATACAAAAATCTAAGCTCGAGAATAAAATTCTTAAGCAACATGAAAATGGGCGAAGAATATCTTCCTCAAGATGGGCGTTTTTCGAGCAAAATTGCGGGCAAAAATATCGATTTGCGCGTCTCTACCTTGCCGACCTTGCATGGTGATAGCATTGTGGCAAGGCTTTTGGAAGAAAAACAGAAATCTATCCGCCTTGAAGAATTAGGCTTTAATCCGGAATCCCTAGAGGCAATAGACAGAGCCATAAAGAAACCCGCAGGTTTAATTCTAAATACCGGTCCCACCGGCTCAGGTAAAACCACTACCCTTTATGCTATTATTAACAAACTAAATAGCCGTGAAGTAAAAATTGTCACCCTTGAAGATCCGGTCGAATATCAGATTGAAGGAATTGACCAGACACAAATTGACCCACGTCATGATCTTGATTTTGCCAAGGGGTTACGAGCTGCTTTACGTCAAGACCCAGATATTATTATGGTCGGTGAGATTCGTGATTTTGAGACTGCTTCCATTTCTTTGCATGCGGCACTCACCGGCCACCTAGTCCTAACAACGCTGCATACCAACAATGCTCCTGCTGCTTTGGTACGACTTTTAGATATGAGAATTCGCCCTTTCCTTTTGGTTGGTTCAATCAATCTTGCTATAGCCCAAAGGCTCGTGCGTCTTATCTGTCCAGAATGCAAAAAAGAACACAATCCAACTCGTTATGAAAAAACAGTCCTTGAAAATTACCTAAAGAAAATTCATATCAAAAAAATGTCCCAATTATATAAAGGGGGTGGCTGCAATGCCTGCAATAATACAGGATATTTTGGCAGAACAGCGATAATTGAATTTTTAGAGCCTGGTGAAAAAATAGAAAAATTAATTGTCGAAGGCGCAACCCAAACTAAGGTCGAGAAAGAAGCAATCCGCCTTGGGATGAAAACAATGCGCGAGGATGGTTTAGATAAAGTCATCGCCGGACAGACAACAATGGCCGAAGTTCTAAGAGTAACCTCTGAATATTAAATATAACAATTCCAAAATCACAAGCTCAAATGCCAAATCAATGTCAAATAAAAAATGCCGAATTGGCCATTTGGAATTTGGATTTGATTTTTCATTTGGACTTTGACATTTGGATTTCGTCTAGCCCAATACCCCTCCTGCCCCTAATTGAGCAAGAGCAAAGCGAATAATAAGATAAGAAGCAAGAATAACAATTAAACCAATAATTGAATTTATAATAGTGCTTTTGGCGGTGGCGGTGGCCTCAGGATTGCCTTGGGAAGTTATATATTGATAACCACCGACAATAAGATAGGCAACTGCCACTACTCCAGCCACCCCATAAGCAATGTTGAAGATGTTTGTTATTAATCCTTGAATACCAGTATTACCTAAAGGATTAGGGATTCGGGCGCGGGAGCCTTCGGGAACAATTCCCTCGGCTAAGACATAAGTCGGCAGACAAGAAAGGATAAAAAACAAGCTTAATATTATTTTCTTCATCATATTAAATATATATTGGTGGAGATCCTTGAGGAGATGGCGCAGGCGTCGGGGTACTTGGTGTCGGAGTGCTCGGCGTTGGCGTAGCAGTAGCTACCGGCAATTCACCGCCTCCTCCACCACCGGCTGGAGGACCGCCAGTAGAAGCACTCGGCGAAGGTGTGCCCAGCCGATATAATGGACCAACATTTAAAGCGACTAGAATGTAATTGACCAGCAAAAAAGAGATAAAGACAACAATCAGGCCAACAATTGAATTGACAATCGTCGCCTTAGCTCCCTCAATTGCTTCAGCATTGCCGGAAGAGGTGATGTAGCGAAAACCGCCAACGATCAAATAAATAACGGCAACCAAACCCGCGGCGCTAAAAGCAACATCAATCAAAGCCTTGATCACCGCCTGGATTGAATTAAAAGCTGGGAATAAGGGATTAGGGACAGAAAACATTGCAGTGTTGCTTGGTGATTGTGCCCAAGCAACAATCGGCATTAATAGAAGAAGAAAAAATATAACCGAAATAAATTTCTTCATAATCCTCCTTTTTTTATTTTCACTGGCTTAAAACCCCAGCCGAGAGGCTTAAGGATACAAGCCAGCCCGTAGCGAGACGCAGCAAGCAGAGGGAAAACGAACTCTCCGAGGCGTCAGGCCTAGGATACCACCCCGACGTAACATCGGGGTGGTAGTTCATAATATCATTTCCAATTATACAGAAAGATTTCTTTTTTTCAAACAAAAAGCTTCCCTCTGAAAATAATCTAGTCGGAGAAGCTTTTTGAACCGTTTAGTAAATTGTAGTCTGCTGCGGCTGATAAATAAAACCATGAATGCCAATGGCGCCAAGAATGTAATTAACCAGTAAAAAGGAGATGAAGATGACAATCAAACCGATGATGGCATTTAAGATGGTTGCTTTAGCCCCTTCAATCGCTTCGGCATTGCCGCTCGAAGTAACATACCTGAAACCACCAATAATCAAATAAATGACGGCAACTAAACCCGCGGCGATAAAGGCAACATTAATAAGTCGCGCGATGACAGTTTGCAGATCCAAATTTTGAAAATCAAAGGGGTTAGGAACTGACCAACCGATACCTTGCGCGTGGGCTTGAGATGCCAAAAGAACACCCAAAAGAGCCATTAAGCCAAAAGAATAAACAGCCACCCTTGTCACTTTTTTTGTTTTGTCCATAATTTTCCTCCTATAGTTGATTGATATATTTATCATACCAAATTGTATTTTTGTTGGCAATAACTTCTCTGCTGATGACTACCTAAATTGTTAACTGGGGATTGGATTATTCATGGTCGCCCCGGGCGCGCCAAAAATATTTAAAAGGAAAGCGACAAAAGCATAAGCTAAAATTATAATGATAAGCCCAGTAACGGCAAGCAAAAGTTTAGTTTTTGCTTTGGCGACCGAATCCGGATTGCCCAAAGAAGTCATAAATAAATAGCCTGCGTAAATCAGATATATCAAGGCAATAACTCCTGCTAAGCCAAAGGCGATGCGTACCACGACATTAACCAAAACGATAGTATCATTTAAATTAATATGGGTCAGACAACAAGTAAGACTCTCTTTGCCAGTCTTCCCTTGGCAATCAGGGCTTGTGCTAATAATCTTGGGACAAACAAGATCACGAAATTCTCCCATTATACTTTGTTGGGCTTGAGTCTTGGGAGTAATAAATTTTAAAATTTGATAAAACATATTTAAAACCAAATTATATCAGGGCTTACCCCAATTCGAGCAAAGATAAATCGCATCGCCGCATAAAAAGCAATAACTAGAATTAAACCGATTATAGCATAGGTAATAGTTGCCTTGGCTATTTGGGTCTTATCTGGAATACCGCCGGAGGTCATATATTGATAACCGCCAATAATTATCGCTCCCACTGCGACCACTCCGGCTAATCCTAAAAGTATTTGTACAATCCGAGCCAAAAGATCCCAAAGCGTTAAGAACCTGCCTCGCCCCGGAAGAAGAGGATCATAAATACCAGCACCTCCGCCATCTGCTGGGGGCGGGGCTGAAACGCTACTCGAGGGAGGTGGATTTGAACTTGACGCCGGTGGATTATCACCGATTTCAACCACATCAGGCGCGGCTATGATCGCGATTCTATCCGTATTAACCGAAGCCCAAGTGCAACGATCGCTAATCTTGTTACATAGATAAAAATTTACATCATGTTTACCTTTACAACTATAAGTCTTATCAGCTTGATAAATCAAATCTCCTTCGATTACTCCATCTTGATAATCATCGGGGGCTGGCCTAAAGTCACCCTGCTGTACATGCGCTCCGCTTTTGCCTGGGCAGGTATCCTGAACTGAAATCTTAATCATCTTCACCTCAGCTAATTCAGAAGAGCTCGCATGTAATTTAAAATGAACTGGGATGTCCATTTGGCCTTGGCTTTGTAAATCAGCGTAACTTCTAAAAACAGGGTCAACTGTAAGATTGGTTTGATCTAAGGCAAAAGCATACAAAGGAATCAAACAAAGAAATAAAAGACTGATGATAACAATTATTTTTTTCATATTTCATTGATACTAAGGTGCAGGAACCGCAGTAGATGGAGCGGGAGTACTCGTAAAGATAGGTGCACTTCGCGGGAATTTCAAAAGTTGTGGATCAATTGTCGCCAGAATCAAACGTGTTAAAAGGATCAAAATTAGACCTACGACCGCTCCGATTAATATCTCCTTAGCCTCATCAATACTTTGTGGGTCGCCTGAAGATGCCATATATTTATAACCACCAAAAATTATCATCATTACCGCAAGCGATATTCCAATCACGACCGCATATTGATAGATACGATTAGTATAATCAGCAAAATTTGCTGGCGCTGTTTCTCCGCCCGTCACAGGGGCACCCAAACCGACTGTGTAAGAAGGCGTGGGTGCACTGCTGCTGTCAATTATCTGGGCTGAAGCTGAATTAATAAAAGATAATGAAATAAGCAGAGCAATGTAGATAAGAAAAAAGGTGATGATTCTCTTCGCCATTTGATTTTTCTAAATTTATATTTTTTAACCTTTTGTCTGCAAAATCGTAGTGACCGAAGCCGAAGCGCTGTCTAACGCTGCTTGTAGGGGCTGGCCATTAACTACATTTCTAATTGCGGTTTGAAAAATAGAATCAACTTGCTCTGGCTCCCTTGATTTATAAAAAGTTCGGGCGATATAGGGCTGCCCCTGAAAAAGGGATACCCCTTCGGTCATACTCTTATAAGCTTCTTTTGTTTTATCTTTTTTAACTGAATTTGATGTTTGAGAAAGATACTTAATAAAATTCCAGGCATCTGTCGAATGGCTGGAATTATTAGTCACCCCAAAAGCCCAAAAGTATGGATAGGTAGCGGGGTTGGTTGTGTCTTTAATTTGAGGCATGGGTGCGACTTGAAAATGAATCGTCGGCGCAAGATTATAGATTTCATCTTGACGATAGCCGTAATCGAAAATCATCGAAACCTTTCCATCCGCAAAAGCGCGTATTGAATTGGGCATTGTTTTATTCCAGGTATATGTTTCTTTGGCAGGATTAGCAAAAGAATAATAGAAATCTATGGCATTTGTTCCAGGATAAAACACTTCGCCCGAGGCTTTGGTTATTGAGGTGTTAAAAGTAGCACTTTTATGGTCATCACTTATCATTTTCGTTCCGTTTTGAATCATAATCGTATAGAGAATATCCTGTGAATGTTCAACGTTATCTGTAGTCCCCATAGCCACTGCTGATTGAGTAAGATTGCCATATTGATCGCGTTTGGTCAAAAGTTTAACATCGTAGACAAACTCGTTCCAATCTTTAGGTGCATGATAAAGTCTCGCTTCAGTAAACTGATTAACATTATAGTAGAGGGCGAGCGTATCCATTTTCACTGGGATGGCGTAAATCTTATTGTCATATATCATTTTTTCCGAAACTGCCTGAACAAAAGTATCTTTGAATTCTTTGACCATCGTCTCCTGGTTCTTGTCCTTTGTCTCGGGAAGAGAAACTAATTTATCATAATGTTTCGCCACCCAATCTTCACGAATTAAGGCAATATCAGGACCATTTTTGGCAGCGATAGCATCGACTAATTCCTTCTCATATGTAGCCTGGTCTTCGTTTTTTTCCACAAATTCAAAATTTACATTAGGGTTTTGCGAACGATAGCCTGCCACGATGTTATCAAAACTTTTCTTATCCTGAAGTATCAACCAAACCTTTAAGGTTACAGGATTACTCGGATTTTGGTTCTGATTGCTTTTGCAAAGAGCACCCGTCAAAGGCAGGGATAAAACTAGAATTAAAATTAGGGTCAATATTATTTTTCCACGCATTATTCCTCCTTAATATTAATGATTATTGTTTAAGTTTTTCTTGTAGATATTTTTTAAATTCATCTTTTATATCTTCGCGTTTCAGAGCAAAATCAACGTTCGTCTTCAACCAATCAAGGATGTTGCCGCAATCATAATATACACTTCTCATTGGTTTCACGTATACATCTTTTCCTTTTTGCATCAGATAATTCAATCCGTCAACATAAACCAGCTCTTTTCCCTCTGGAACTTTAATACTCTCCAAAGCATCAAAAAGATCGGGAGTAAAAAGAAAACCCGAAACAATGGCAATATTGGAAGGTGCATTTTCCGGCCCCGGCTTTTCAATAATTTTTTCAACTTTAACCATTCCATCTTTTAATTTTTTACCTCTAATATATCCATATTTATTGGTGTCTTCTTTCTTATCGGTTATATAACCAGACATTATAATCGAATGATATTTCTTATATTCTTTAATGATTTCTTTAAATTCATTATTACCATTAAGATAAGAAAAACCATCTCCCCAAGTCACAATAAAAGGTTCGTCTCCTATCGCTTCTTTGGCACAAAGTATAGCATCACCATTTCCTCGTATTTCTTTCTGCCGCACATAGATTATATCTGCCAGTCTAGCCACTCTTTTGATTTCATTTAGTTCTTTATCTTTCCCTGCTTCTTTCAACTTATTCTCTAGTTCAAAATGAGAATCAAAGTAGTCGTCAACAGCCTTTTTACTAGAACTGGTGACGAGGACTATTGTCTTGATTCCAGCAGCCACCAAATTTTCAACTATTAATTGAATAACTGGTTTATTCAAGATGGGCAGCATTTCTTTAGGAATTGTTTTAACAACAGGTAAAAATCGGGTGCCGTAACCAGCCACAGGCACAATAGCTTTAGTGACCTTCATTTCTCTCCTTTTTGATAAAATCAAATAGTTATTTAATCAAATTATATCAATGAAAGAGTATGCGGGC
>JAPLVI010000179.1 GCA_026397195.1 Candidatus Berkelbacteria bacterium
ATCAAAAACACGATAGAGGCGATTACGCTGTTCTTCAAGTCCTGCATCCAGCGGGGCACTCTCGACCAGGCGCTCAAAGAGCTCAATTGGAAACAGATATTTATTCCCGCCGAGGAACAAGAAACCGAGCCAGCGCTGAAAATCCCCCGCAACTTGATCCCCGCCTTTATGATTGACCAGCAAGAAGGAAATAAATGGCTAGGCCACGTTGAAACCTAAAGACCATGACCAAGATCAAGGACCACGGCTGGAAGGATGCCGTCCGCGTCCTTAAAGAGTTCGGTTTTCAATACGAGGGGACGCAGGGCGATCACGATTCATACAGCAAACCCGGACAGGCCCGGCCAGTTATAGTCCCGCGTAAGGCTTCCCTCCCGGATTTTATCGTGGCGAACATTCTCCGCACGGCACGGATCAGCCGCAAAGACTATGCCCATGCCCTTTCTCCCGGCAAGAAGAAATTGAGCCGCCGTGCCAAAATGGAGAATCCATGAAAAAATGCCCGTATTGTGCTGAGGAGATTCAAGACGAGGCCATTAACTGCGAGCATTGCTAGGGTGATCTGAGGGACCACTTGGGCCAAACCCGCAAAAAGGAGATGACCCCATGAAGCGCATTGAGCTGAGTGAGAAGGCTAGGCGGGTTTTCGTGTATTTTGGTAAGTCCTTAAAAGTCATTATAATGATAATTTTCCTTGCGTACTGCGCCCTAGCGGTCGCCAATCCCCCG
Organism: Candidatus Berkelbacteria bacterium; assembly: GCA_026397195.1. Classification (GTDB taxonomy): domain Bacteria; phylum Patescibacteriota; class UBA1384; order JAHJRZ01; family JAHJRZ01; genus JAHJRZ01. The sequence goes on from JAPLVI010000179.1 coordinate 730, forward strand.
GAAATAATTCCATGGTTAAAAGAAGTGGGGATCGTAATTTTGGTCTTACTGGCAGGTGCGGTATTTTGTTTTTTGATTCTAATAGTTAAATTGATGTCCGAAGACCCAACCAAAAGAGAAAGTGTAACAAAGGTGTCAAAAAATTTAAATATCATTTTATGCTTTAGCATTATACCTATCGTTAGTTCATTATTATTTCATAACCTAATGAAGGTGCGTTTTTTCGGTATTATTTGGGCTATGCCTCACTATAATGAAGAAGAACCCGCCTTAGTCCAATATATAGTTATAATCACCCCAATAATCACTAATTTCATATTGTGCGTGTTATCATGTTATATTCCTTGGTATCTTTCGGCTAAAGCATTAAGCTTTAAGGAATTTATACATGATGTTATTATAGGCACTTTTATTTCATCATTTGCCATGTTTGTAATTCTTCCTATAACGGCTATTATTTTAAGCTAAACCGAGAATTCTACAAATCCCCCTGGCCAGACAGAAAGGAGCAGAGCAATGACCATAATGAGCAAGAAGCAAAAGCGGGTCATCCTTGGGGGAGCTATGTTAATCGTCCTCATGGGGCTTGTTCCACCTTGGAAGTATATCCGAGTGCTTGGTGAAGGAAATTACACTGAGAGGCCCGGCGGCTATGGACTGATTATGGTTCCACCTATCGGAACAGACCATCTTCAAATAGCTAAGACTAGGTGGAGAGAAAACAACTGGCTTGGCGACATGCTAAGCCGCCCACCGGCTATTGATTTAAGTCTATCTAAAGAGCTGGCTGAGATTAAGGGGAAAATTTCCCCCCAGAGATTTTATTTTGACAAAGATTTCCAAGCTTGCGGCGCACGGGTTGATACCACCAGGCTGCTAATCCAGTGGTTTATTGTAGCCATTGCTACGGGGGCTTTGATTTTGTTCCTAAAAGACGAAAAGCCACCCATCCAAGATAGGGATGGATGAAACCGATAAGGCCAGAAGACAACCGCAAAGCGAGGAGCGGAAATGCCTACCAAGAATAAGTCCGATGATTACATTGACCTTAAACAAAGAATAAGGATGTTAGGCCAAGTCAATTGGGAATATATTTGGGCCAACCTACCAAAGACTGAGCGTAACATTGATCAACTTTGGGGATTAGTGCATATAGCGGTGGGGCTTCCGCCAAATGCCGGGCTGAAAATTCAGACCTTGCATAAAGACGAATACTTTATTTTGAAAATATTGAATGAAGAAAACCATACCATGTTGCAAGTAGATATGGAGGCCGCTGCGCATGAAAAGGGACGGCCTCTTACTCGAAAAACAATAGGGGTTCATCTTTTTCGCTTAGAGAGCTTGGGTCTGGTGGAGCGACCCTTTGGGGAACGTAAAGGCTTCACTATTACCGAGAAAGGGCGCGAGCGTCTGAAAAAATAAACATTATTTGTAATCTGCCTTACACTACTTTCACTCTTTACCCATTATTTTCCTGCTACGGACG
>JAPLVI010000045.1 GCA_026397195.1 Candidatus Berkelbacteria bacterium
TATTTTCATACAGATGCTGTTCAGGCTGCCCAATTTATGAATCTAGATGTAAAATATTTACATGTTGATATATTGACCCTCTCCGCGCATAAAATTTATGGACCAAAAGGGATTGGGCTACTTTATCTAAAAAAAAGGACACCTATATCAGCGCAAATAACGGGTGGTGAACAAGAAAATGGTAAAAGGGCAGGAACAGAAAATGTGGCCTCAATTGTTGGCTTCGCGAAGGCTCTTAAAGAAGCCTCGACTAAAGGGAAGACGGGAGGGAAAAGGTTTAAAAAGTTGAGAGATTATTTTGAGTCAAAAATATGTAAGGAGATATTGGGCGTTACAATTAATGGGAAGAATATTGACAGAACTCCGCATATCTCAAATCTCTCTTTTCAGGGGGCAGAAGGTGAATCAATTTTATTGTCACTTGATCTAGAAAATATTGCTGCTTCATCTGGTTCCGCCTGTACTTCTGGTTCGTTTGAGCCATCTCATGTTTTGATGGCGATGGGTGTGAAGCCGATTTTAGTTCAGAGCTCAATTAGGTTTTCACTTGGAAAAGAGAATACAAAAGAAGAACTTGATCTAGTAATAAAAAAATTAAAGACGATTATCGAAAGATTACGAAAGATATCGGCGATATGAACTACCACGGCCTAAAGGCCGTGGTATCCTCGGCCTGACGCCTCGGACAGTTCGTTTTCCCTCCGTTCGCCGCGGCTCACTACGGGCTGACTTGTATCCCCAGCCTGAAGGCTGAGGAGCCAGTGAAAATAAATTTAAGGAGAATTATGGACAAAAAATACAGCAAAAAAGTTATGGAGCATTTTCTTAATCCTCGGAATGTGGGTAAGATAAAAAACCCCTCAGGAAGGGGGAGAATTGGGAATGCGGTTTGTGGTGATGTAATGGAGATGACGATCAAGGTCGAGAAAAAAGGCAAAAACAAAATCGTAACTGATGCAAAATTTTTGACCTTTGGTTGTGGTGCGGCCGTTGCCACTTCTTCAATTGTGACTGAACTTGTTAAGGGGAAGACTCTTAATGAAGCGAAAAAACTTACTCCCTTGAGTGTAGATAAATCATTGGGTAATCTGCCGATTATGAAAAAACATTGTGCGAGACTCGCTATAGATGCTTTACACAAAGCAATTGAGGATTATGAACTACCACGGCCTTAAGGGCCGTGGTATCCTCGGCCTGACGCCTCGGAAAGTTCGAATTCCCTCCGCTCGCTGCGTCTCGCTACGGGCTGGCCTGTATCCCCGGCCTGAAGGCCGGGGTGTTAGGCCAGTGAATATCAAAAAAAATGAAATGGAACTAATATCCAAAGAAGAAGTGATTAGAATATTGAAGAGGAATCAGATGCATTCTTTGAAAAGATTGGGTCAGCATTTTCTAATATCGAAGGATATTTTAACTGAAATAATAAAAAATGCTAATATCCAAAAGGGAGATAAAGTTATTGAGGTGGGACCAGGGTTAGGAGTACTGACAGAAGAACTTTTGTCCAATGGTGCAGAGGTGACAGCCATTGAATTCGATTCGAGAATGATGAGAATATTGAAGAAGAGATTTAGAAATTATCAAAATTTAAATTTAATAAAAGGAGATGCTTTGGATGAGATCCCAAGGCTAAACCTTGCTAATCAGAAAATTGTGGCAAACCTTCCATATCAAATAACCTCGCCTTTTTTTAATAAAATACTATCAAAAAAAGAATTACCAAAGCTGATCGTCATCCTGATACAAAAGGAGGTAGCAGAGAGAATAATCGCCAAACCCCATAACTCTACAAGGGGATATTTATCGGTATTAGTTCAGCTTTATGGTGTACCAAAAATAGTGGGTATAGTTTCTAAAGAGTGTTTTTACCCACAACCAAAAGTTGAAAGTGCTATCCTTAGTCTTAAAGTTAGACCATTGAAAATTAAAGTAGAAAAAGCAAAGATAATAAAAATAATTCAAGCAGGATTTTCACAAAA
>JAPLVI010000078.1 GCA_026397195.1 Candidatus Berkelbacteria bacterium
GTCTTAATCTCATAAAAAAATCAGTCTAACAAAATTAGTCTATATTAATTTTCCCTTTTTTTCAACTCTTTATCGATTGTTTCGAGAACCTCATTTATAGCCACTTCTGGGTGTCCTTCCGGATTCTCAATAATATAATCATAGCTCTGCCCTTTTTTATTTTCCATTACAGCTCTTTTCATCCTTAGATTAATTTCTTTTTCTGTTTCGTTACCTCTTCTTGTCACTCTTTTCCTAAGAGTGACGAGGTCAACCGTAATATAAATCAAAATGACATTCTCCATTTTCCTCTTGATTTTGAGTGCCCCATTAACATCTGCTTCCATTAAAATATTGTGTTTCTTAAGAAGCTTCTTAAGAATAGGACCATTCGTGCCATAATAATTCTGATGATGATAATCATATTCTATAAGTTCGCCCTTTTGGATCATCTTTTGGAATTCTTCCTTAGAGACATATTGAAAATGAGATTCAGCCGCATCTCTTGCTTCACGAGGTCTGGTGGTTACATTTATGCCACGAGCTAGATTAAACCTTTCGCTCTGCAATACGCCGTTTATGACTGTCCCTTTTCCTGCACCAGAAACACCAGAAATAACAAATATCATATTTTTAGCCATTGTTCTCCTTAAATTTTTTTAATTTCTTAACTATTATATCTTAGGTATTAACTGTTGACAAACTAATATTTATGCCGTAATATATTTATTGTTGTTTTTACCGTTTTGAATGCACCAAGGTTTCGAAATCCTCCTCAGAAAGGGCGCTTCCGGGTTGAGGGTTGCCGAAACCAAGGGGCCACAAGGATCGCGGTCAGGTTCCCCTTCCCGTGTCTTCTTCGTGGCTCCCCTTTAGGAGTGCGCCGCAGTTGAGGTGGCCTGTGCTTGGCCTTGGTCTTTGGCTTGTCCTGGATGGCTGCGGCGCACTCTTCATAGTCTCGAGAGCGAGAGTAGCTCAGTCGGTAGAGCGCCAGGTTGCCAATCTGAAGGTCACGGGTTCGAGTCCCGTCTCTCGCTCCAAAGGTGGGCATGTAGCTCAGTTGGTAGAGCACGAGCTTCCCAAGCTCGAAGGTCGCTGGTTCGACCCCAGCCGTGCCCACCAAAAGTGTCACAGGCGCAGGGAGCATGGACGGAGGGCGGCTGTTAACCGTTACTCGGGTGTTCAATTCCCCCTTCCTGCCCAAAGCTTCCGGTCGTGCGTGCTAGTATCCCAGCTAGTAGAGCGCTTCCTTGATAAGGAAGAGGACGTGGGTTCAAGTCCCGCCTAGCACGCCAAAGTATTACCCCGAAGCGCGCTTTGCGCGTTTGACGCCGTCACACGGACGAAGAAGAAGGCCACCAGGCGGCCCTAACCTTCTCTCTCTCGTTCTTGTGACGGCATTTTCATTTCAGAGTTCTTTTAATTGTTTTATCACATTTTTTAAATCATCTGGCAATTCTGATTCTAGCTTGATGATTTTATTCGTATTTGGATGCTCAAATTCAATTTCTGCTGCGTGAAGAAACTGACGAGAAATATTTAATGAGTCGTTAATTTTTCTCATCAGTTTGCCCCCGTACAATAAATCGCCAATAACCGGATGATGAATTTCCGCCAATTGCGCCCGAATTTGATGCGTCCGTCCGGTAAATATTTGAATCTTTAAATACGTCATATAATTTAAGCTTTTTTGGCTTGGACTTTTAAAGAGTTCTTTAAAGTATTTCTTTTTGATTTGGTACTCAGAGACAGCCAAACGCCTATGCTTTTGTCTGACCGAAAAATCAAGCGCGCGAATAAATCGCCTTTTGAACCCCTTTTTCTTGTGTCGCACAATGTAGCCAACTAACCTACCCTTCTCCTGGGGTACTATACCTGATACTAGGGTTAATTATACTTTTTTAACCTGACGAGCCTTAAATTGGCGCTGAAGGACAATCTTTGCCCTTTCGTTCTTGGCAATGATTAAAAGACCACTCGTTCCTTCATCCAAACGGTGGCAGATTAAAGGCGAGATATCGGCGGAAATAACCCCTGCTGGTTTATCAATTACTTTTAAATACTTATCTTCAAAGATAATTTTCATATTTTTTTAATACTGTTTCTATTTCATCACAAGTTGAGGTTTTAACCAGTCTGCTTCGAATTTCCTTGGCATTTTTGCTACCTTTTACATAGGCAGCCAAGTGTTTTCGAAGCTCAATTAATCCCCTCTTCCCTTTTGTCTCGAGGGCATAATTTGCTTGTTTTAAAATTGTTTCTCGGCGTTCGTTGGAGCTCACAGCAGCAAATTCAAAGCCTTCGTTTTTAATAAATCTTTCGGGGTCTTTTTTAATTGCTCTCACTCCGTGAAAAATAAACGGATTGCCAAATGCTCCCCTGCCAATTAAAACCCCACTGATTTTTGCCTGGGAAAGTCGCCCAGCTATGTCTTTTTGATTCTTAATATCGCCATTTCCCAAAACAAAAATTGACACCATTGCCGCCACTTTATAAATCGGCTTCCAATCAGCTGATCCCTTATATCCTTGCTTCAAGGTCCGGCCATGGATAGCAATCGCTTTAGTGCCCATCTCCTCCATTCTTTTAGCAAAATCATAAATCTCTGTTTTTCTCTTTTCTCCCAGCCGCGTCTTAACCGATAAAGGAATCTTGATTGCTTTTACCATTACTCGAACAATCTTGCCTGCCAATTGCGGTTCATCCATCAAAGCCGCACCATGGCCAGATTTTACTACTCTTTTCGCCGGACAACCAAAATTGATATCTACCCCATCAGCCTTGATTTCATTTTCAACAATTCTGGCAGCTTCAGCCATAATACTCGGCTCACGGCCAAAAAGCTGAATGATTATCGGCCGTTCCATTTTTCTGAATCTTCCCAATTCAAAAGCTTTTTTATTACGATAAACCAGAGCATGGCTTGAAATCATTTCGGAATATACAAGCTCTGCTCCCCAATCTTTGGCTATTCTTCGGAAGGGACTATCCGTTATCCCTGCCATTGGCGCTAGCCCGATAATTGGTTTATCTAATTTTCGCCAAAAATTACTCATAAACGAAAACCCCGCCCTTTCTATGCCCTCTAAAATATTCATTCAACTGTTATATTATCATAACATATTGATAACCTAATCTTAGATGATTTAGAAAGGGCGGGGTTAATTAAATCCTAATAATAAAGTTCTTCCATTGTCTTCGAATCATCGCAGGCGATAACCTCATCCTCTTTTTCGGAAAGATATCCGCCACAATGCGGGCAATCAGGCATGCTTGCATCATCGGTCGAAAATCCGCAATTTCGGCACTCGAAATAGCTCATCTTCCCTCCTTTTGTTGTAAAATTGCATCTAAATTCAGAAACTCTCTAATTTATAGTCTAAATATACTTTTATGTCAAGATGGATCCTGTGGATAACTAACCAATATTAAAAATTAATTGAACTCTCTTCTTCCTTCAATCGCCCTGGATAAGGTTACCTCATCCGCATATTCAAGATCAGCGCCTACTGGCAGCCCACGCGCGATACGGGTAACCAGTATCTTTTTTCCCATTTTTTCATCTAAATCGGCAATTTTTTTGGCCAAATACATGGCGGTTGCTTCTCCCTCGAGATTGGGATTAGTAGCAATAATTATCTCCTCAATTCTGTCATTCTTTTTAATTCTGTCCAAAAGCTCCCGGATATGTAATTCATCCGGACCGATTCCTTCAATCGGCTTAATTACCCCACCTAAGATATGGTAAACGCCAAGGTACTCACGCGATTTTTCTAAAGCAATAACATCAAGGGCTGTTTCAACCACCATAATCAAATTTTTATTGCGACTTTCATCGTCACAAATCGGACAGAGCTCACTGTCTGTAATATTAAAACAAAGGCTACATTTTTTAAGGTCATCTTTAAGCCTTAAAACTGCTTCACCTAAATCATTGATTCGAACTTTGGGTCGACTTAAAAGATAAAAGACAAGACGAGAAGCGCTTTTTGGTCCGATGCCGGGAAGCTTCGAGAGCTCTTCAATTAAAGTCCGTACCTGTTTTGGCAAAATATCCTTCATGATGGCTACTTATAAACTTATGAACTTAAGAACCGAAAAACAATAAATCACTGTTCTTTCGTTCTTCCGTTCTTTTGTTCTTTGGTCGCTACTGGCTTTGACCATGAGGCGAAATCACAATCAGGATATCTAGAACAGCCCCAAAATATTTTTCCTTTACGCGTAAATCGCCTCACCACACGCCCTTCCTTGCACTTAGGACAACCAATATTTGAATCTTCTTCAACTGCGATTATATTACGGCACTTTGGATAATTTGTGCAACCCAAGAATGTTCCGTAACGGCTTGTCCTCACCGCCATGTCTGCTCCGCATTTGGCGCATTTTAAATTTTTTTTAAGGAGTTTTTGAGCCTTCTTTTGCAACTTTTTTGCCTTTAAACTCATCACCTCCTTCTTTTCCATCTTTTCCTTATATTTACATTGCGGGTATTCTGAACAGGCATAGAATCGACCGAATCTTCCTATTTTAATTACAATCTCGTCTTTTTTACATTCAGGGCATTTTCTTCCAGTCTTTTGATGCGCTACATCTTCTTTTTTGACTGTTTTCTCTTTAGCCTCAAGATGTTTTGAAAATGGTTTATAAAATTCATCAATAACTTGAATCCAATCCAGCTTACCATCAGCAATTTTGTCTAAATCCCCCTCCATTCTAGCAGTAAAATTATAATCAACCACTTCTGGGAAATGTTCTACTAAAACATCATTAACCACAATACCTACTTCTACCGGGTGAAAATATCCATCAACCTTTTTGACATAATGTCGGTCCTCAATAGTCGACATAATCGGCGCATAAGTCGAGGGTCTGCCAATCCCCCGCCTTTCAAGTTCTTTGACGAGGGTTGCTTCGGAATAGCGAGCGGGTGGCTGGGTGAATTTTTGATTTAGATCAAGACTCTTAAGATCAAGAATTTCTCCAATCTTTAATTTAGGTAAAATTGCATCTTTAAGACCAAGGCTATAAATACTCAAGAACCCCGGAAATTTAATTGTTCTACCCCGTGCCTCAAAACCGTATTCCTTGGCCTCAATTTCAATAATTCTATCAAAAATCTTGGCGCTTTCACATTGCGAGGCAATCATTCGGCGCCAAATTAATTCATAGAGGCGCCATTCGTCTCGAGACAAATATTTTTTTAGACTCGAAGGTTCAAGGCTTGGATCGGTTGGTCTCACCGCTTCATGTGCCTCCTGTGCTCCAAGATTTTTTGTTTTATAAATATTGGCTGTTTTCGGCAAATAGTCTTCACCCAGGCTCTTTTCGATATAATCACGCGCTTTTTTGACTGATTCAACGGACAAATTGGTCGAATCAGTACGCATATAGGTAATTAGTCCAACTCGTTTGTCGTCGCCTAAATCAACTCCCTCATAAAGTCTTTGGGCAACAAACATTGTCTTTTTAGCCGAGTACTTAAGTTTGCGTGCTGCATCCTGCTGCAAGGTGGCGGTGCGATAAGGCGCAAAGGGATTGATTTCGCGCTCTTTATCCTTGATATTTGAGATTTTGTATTTTGCTCCTTCAAGATCGTTCTTTATTTTTTCCGCTTCTTTATCTCCTTTAATATCAAGTTTTTTAATCGGCTTGTCCTGGGATTTTGTGAGTTTCGCTTTAATAAGGGTTTCAGACCCCTTGTTGGCTCGCTCGCTAATTAAATTATCATCTTTCTTTTTGGTTAAATTAGCTATCACTTCCCAATATTCATCGCTCTTAAAATTTTCAATCTTACGCTCACGTTCAACAATCAATCTTACTGCCACAGATTGCACCCTGCCCGCCGAAAGACCTCGCGTTATCTTCTTCCATAAAAATGGGGAAAGTTTATACCCCACGAGTCTATCCAGAATTCTTCTGGCCTGTTGGGCGTTAACCAAATTTATATCGATTTTTCGTGGCTTTTTAATTGAATCTTGAATCGCATTTTTGGTAATTTCATTAAACGTAATGCGTAAAACTTTTGACTTGTTTTTTGTTAGATTAAGCGCGGCAATTAAATGCCAGGCAATTGCTTCGCCTTCTCGATCATAATCAGTGGCAAGATATATTTTATCTGCTTTTTTTAGAGCTTCTTTTATTATGGCCAGGTTGGCTTTGGCTCGAGAGAGAATTTGATATTCGGGTTGATAATCATTATTAATATCCACCCCAAGCTTTTTTGGAGGTAGATCACGAATGTGTCCGTAACTTGAGAGAACACGAAAATCCCCTCCTAAATATCCTTCGATTGTTCTTGCTTTTGCCGGCGATTCAACTATTAATAAATTCATATTTAACGTCTACTTACATATTGATTCATACCAACATTGCGTACGATACCTCTTATTTCCATCATCGTCAAGTTTGAGCTCACTACTGGCACTAATAGCCCTGATTTTTTGGCAATTTTGTCTAAAGTTTGTGGTTTCTGACCAAGAGCTTCAAAAATTA
>JAPLVI010000181.1 GCA_026397195.1 Candidatus Berkelbacteria bacterium
CCGTTAAATCTGCTCATCAGTTTTTCAACTAAAGGAAAATCTTTGCCGACAATTCCGTCTGGATCTATTCCTGCTGACGACCAGTCAGTGCTTACCCACATTTCCGGATCAATCCCTAAATACCTGACAATGCTCAAACGGTGATGGCCATCGTAAAGATTGATAAATCCGTCATCATCAAAATATACAAACAAAGGTTCACTATCTTCTTTGTAACCATTCTTCTTAATATCATCGTAGAGTTTAAGGAAATTTTCTAACCTGACTAAAAGCGCTGCTTCAAAATCCGCGACATTAACCAAATCTCTGTGCCGACCACCCCAAGTCATATAATTTCTTTGAAATTCGTTGAGCGGACAATTCGTTAAATCTTCACCGTTCTCATACATATCAAGCGTCTTACGGATTGCCGATTCAAACCACGAAGGTTGGATCAAAGAACTTTTGATTTTATACTTTGCCATCTGTTTTAAATAATTGGGTTTGAGTTAATGGATCCTTTTCAATTTTGGTAATCACCTGACCTTCTTTAATATCGTAATTGATTCCTTCCCAGTATTCTTCATCGGTCGAAAAATCTTTTATATTGATCTGGTATTTTTCTTCGTTCCAATATCCTATTTGATGGCCCATAACTTTATCTATAATCGCATAACGCGCAATACTTTCACCCTTTAAGAATTTGGCACCTTTTGAGGTTAGGCAGTAATTGCCCGGTTGGCCCTTGATATGTGCTATAAGGCCGTGAAATCGCGGTCTAGAGAGGTTTCCGACCATGTTTGAGGTCAACATACCTTCCTTGACCATTAAATCGTAATCCATCATTCCTTCTTTGATTTCCATTTCTTTTCGCGGATGGATCGCATTGATTCCCTTTTTTAAGATCGCACGCGCTACCGATTTAAGAATATCTACTGTTCCTGCATCTATTGAGAGGATATAGGTTTTGGTTTGACCACAGCACTCGCATTTCTCCGGAGTGTAGATTTCCTGTAATTTAAAACTGCTCATAAATTTATATTTTACCCTACCGGCATTTTCATTTTAGTCGTTAGTTGGGTCCGTATTTTTTTTAAAAAATTATTATTAGTTGATATGTCTTTATTGTTTTTGTCTAACTGCGTTGTCTTATTAGATGTGCCATTTCTGCCGACTGATGTGCCATTTTTGGCACATCTGGTTGTGCCATTATTGACACTTCTTCCAAACCTTTTCCTCGCCTTATTAACAGATATTACACAGCCATAAGGAGTTCGCAGAACATTAGTATATCCTTTCGCTTTTAATTGATCAGTCCAGCGTCTATAGGTCCTGACAGAAATTCCTAAATCTTGTTTTACATCATTATATTTGATTGGTTTTTTCCCCAATACCCAGCCAAGTCCTTTTTCATCAATACTGGTCATCTTGTCTAAATACCACATAAATAACCAAACAGCTTCCTTCATCGCTGAACGATGTTTCGGGTCCAATAAATTATTGGTTACTTCTATGTAAAACCCTTTCTTCTTTAGAAACATAATATTCTTGAGAGTTTTATTAAGAGACCCTGACTTACCGGTAATGTAATCATGAATATCTGGATTGATGGAATATAC
>JAPLVI010000152.1 GCA_026397195.1 Candidatus Berkelbacteria bacterium
GGAGAAGCTTTAATGTTTCAGGTCCCAGAATTTACTCAATTTTTGCGTGAACAATATGGCGGTCAAGGGGAAGAATTCTGGAAAAATTTTTATAAAGATACTCATCAAGAAAAGAGGAAAGAGCTTGGTGCCGAGGGGCCAGCCGAGATAGCAGAACGAATGAGACAATTTCTAAGAGTGGTTAATCGTTTTGCTAATTATTATCACCGTAGATACCCGGAAAGAAGATTGGTTCCCTGGATTGTTAGTCATGGTGAATGTCTATCTTCTTTATCCCAGAATATCACTGGTCTTGAGACAGGAGATATTCATTTTGGTTACAATGAGGCCGTTGTAATTACGGATAGACAAAATGAGCTTGAAGCACAAATAAAAAATCAAAAATATGGTATTTCTTTAAGATGACGAGATGAATTTAACTAAATTTATTAAAGATCTAAATACAGAAGATTTAGATATTGCCGGGGGCAAAGGGGCATCTTTGGGTGAAATGACGCAAGCGGGAATTCCTGTCCCACCAGGATTTGTAGTTCTTGCTCCATCGTTTGAAAAATTCATTTCCGATGCACAAATAGATGCCGAAATCGATGCCCAATTAAAAAAAGTAAATATCAAAGAAATGGAATCAGTTGAAGAAGCGTCAGAAGTAATTCGGGGGTTAATTGATTCGCAAGAAATGCCTAAGGATATTGAAAAAGATATTTTACATCAGTTTGAGCTCTTGCATAGCGAATTCGTGGCAGTGCGAAGTTCAGCTACAGCCGAAGACGCCAGCGACGCTTCCTGGGCAGGAGAACTTGAAAGTTATCTTAACGCCACAAAAAAAACAGTCACAGGGTACGTTAAAAAATGCTGGAGTTCTCTTTTTACCCCCCGAGCTATTTTTTATCGCATTGAAAAAAAGCTTCATAAGCATAAGATCTCTGTCGCTGTTATTGTTCAAAAAATGATTAATTCCGAAGTTTCCGGTATTTGTTTCACCGTTCATCCGGTGACAACCGACCCCAATCAGTTAATTATTGAAGCGGGATACGGATTAGGTGAAGCGATTGTTGGCGGTAAAATCACCCCTGATTCCTATGTGATTCACAAAAAAGAAAATAAAATTATTGATAAAAATATATCGAGCCAAGAGATGATGATTGTCCGAGGCGAAAAAGGTGATACAGATGAGGTAGAAGTACCCAAAACAAAACAGGAAAGACAAAAGCTTAATGATAAAAAAATTATTGAATTAGCTAAAATCTGTAAAAATATTGAAAAGCACTACGGCAAGCCACAAGATATCGAATGGGCGCTGGAAAAAGATAAATTGTATATTGTCCAATCGAGACCGATCACTACACTTGATAATAAAATTTGAGATTATTCTAGACAAGCGCAGGAGAAACGCGAAAAAAATAAGAATGCACAAATAAAAAAATGGGGGGAATGTCGCGCGAGCGATGAGCGAGCGCGGCGAATGAGGGAAAATAGGCGCGGGAATTGCGCGCGGATTTGTTATTTTTTACGATTTATTGATAAAATGAGTTCGAGCGGCGCGATAGAACGAGCTCCAATGGCGTGATGGCCGAGAAGTTAGGCAGCGGTCTGCAAAACCGCTTACGCCGGTGCGATTCCGGCTCACGCCTTAAAAATTAAAAAAATCTATGTCTAAAAAGAAAAAGAAACTCGACAAAAAATTAATTAAAGAGAGACTTCGAGAACTAGAAGCAGAAGCCAAAGTCGTCAAAGGCTCCCCTCCAAGACAAAAAGAGATGAAAGTTAAAACTTACCAAACTGCTTCTCCTGAAATAGAAAATGATCAAGAAAAGGTTACAATTAAGGAAGCTCCTAAAAAGAAATTCAATGAATCAGATGAACTTATCTTAAGAGATGTAAAAAAAGTAGCAATCTTATGCACAGTAATCATTGTAATCTTCGTTGCCCTTTATTTCGTTAATTTAAAGACTAATTATCTTCTTAAAGCGAGTGATAAAATTTTCAATATCCTCCACGTCGGACAACTCTCAAGCTAAAAAAATCTTTTCTCTTGTCGCCTACGAAGAAGGTTGAAAAAAAACAAAAAGATGCCGATAAAAATCAGAATATCGGCCAGATTCATTTTCCAATATATTAGATCAAGATAATCAGCTACGCCCCCCTTTAGAATCCGATCAATAAAATTAGAAAGACCGCCGCCAAGAATCAAGGTCAGAGAAAAAATTATGGAATTATTTGAATTTTTTTTTAATTCAAAAATTGAGAAAATAATAAAGGCGAATATGGCAACAGACATTAATAATAAGAGGTATGGCGGGGCAAAGAAAAAAACTATCTTTTCATTTTTAAAAACTAGCTGATCTGATTTGTAGACTAACCAGGAAATGAACTGACAGAGAATAAAAAAAATAAAGGCAAAAATAGAAAAAAACCAATATTTATGTCTTGAGATCATTGTTTATCTTTTTTTACAATTAAGACAAACTGAGGCAGCGGGATAGGCTTCAAGTCTTTTGGGCTCAATTTGTTTACTACATTTCAGACAAATACCGTAATTTTCCTCTTCAATTCTTTTTAAAGCAGCATTCGTCGCGCGAAGATCTTTAACAAGATTGTTTTCGATATCTACATTGGTATCATAATCCTCAACCTCACTCACTGCGGATTCCTCATCATCACCGTAATTGGGAAAACGGGTGGCATAATGGTCTCCATCTTCTTTTTTGGCCGTTTCTGATAAACGAGCTTCAAGATTCGCCTTTTTTGCTTCCAATGATTTTTTTACTTTTTCTAAAAATTCTTTGTCCATATAAAAATATTTTAATCAATTTAAGATAATTATTCAAATGTTTAAACATAAAACAATGAGATGAATTAGAGGCAATGTTAAAAAATAGTCAATAACTGAATGAGCCCTTGCCTAAGAAAAACATATTAAATATAATCTTGCTCGCTCGGAAATAAAAGTAAACTTTCATTTCCTCGTTCGCTTCGATTATCATGAGGTTTTGCGGCCATGGTGTCCCGTCGCAGACGGGACGAGCAAAGACGAATGCTGAGTGTAGATTTTCACGGTGGGAAAATCAAACGATTTTTCGCAGCAAGGGCGAATGGCCTCCTTGATTTAAGGTTAAATTTATGATATAATTAAATTACCATATCGGGCTAAAAATAAAAGGCAGAAACCAAAATGAGTAATATCCTTGTCGAAATCGGTTTTCTATTTTTGTTTGCCACAGTCGCTGCTTTTTTGGTTAAAATTTTCCGACAGCCATTATTGCCCTTTTTTATCGTCGCTGGAATTATTGCTGGCCCGATTTTGCATCTTATCACCCCTTCCCCGCTCATTATGTCATTATCTGAGGCGGGGATTGCTTTTCTTTTGTTTATCGTTGGTATTGAGATGAATTTTGGAAGAATTAATAAAGCAAGCAAAGTAATTTCCTATGCTGCGGCCGTCGCCATTATTCAAATTATTGTTTTCATTTTAATCGGAATTCTT
>JAPLVI010000050.1 GCA_026397195.1 Candidatus Berkelbacteria bacterium
TATATCAATGAAAGAGTATGCGGGCAATACCTAAATTATTATCTTAAAGTCCACTAAACTATCGCTAGGTTCAAGCCACTCAACGTCTACTTTTTTTATTTTAGCGCGATCAGGACCGACTCTTGTCCAGGCAATCATTGCCTTAATACCTTCTTCAGCTCCCTGGATCATTATCATTACATTTCCATTCTCTGTATTTTTAACCCAGCCAACAAGATCCAAGGCTAGAGCTTCTTCTTTGGTTTCTTGCCGAAAAAATACTCCTTGTACTCTTCCCATAACACAAATTTTTGCTCTTTTAATATTATTCATATTATCTTTAAATTAAATTAGCCGACAATGTCGGCTAAACTTTATTTCACATTAAAGATTACTTCCCATCCTGAACTTGAATGACTCTTGTTTTTGCTTTGGCTTCTTTGGGAACCGTTACTACTAAAACTCCGTCCTTAATTGAAGCCGAAGCATTTTCAGCATCAACCGCAACCGGTAGAATATAAGAACGAGAAAAGCTTCCCCAATAGCATTCTTGAACTAGATAATTCTCATTCTCTATTTTCTCATCTTGCTTTCGTTCGCCCTTAACTGTCAAAACATCATCTGTTACTGATATATCTAGATCCTCAGCTCTTACACCGGCAATAGGAGTTTTAACTATAATTTCATCCTCAGTTTGATAAACATCAATCGCCAATTGTCCTTCATAGGCCTCAACGGCCTCATCATCATTTTTTCCCTGGGTTGGTTTTTCATCAACTTGAACCGAACTCGATTCTTCAGTCGCATCACGACCAAAAATTTTAGCAAAGTTTTTATCACTCATATTCTCCTTTCATTTCCTATAATTTAGCTAACTCCATTATAATTTGCCTTTATCATCTTTGCAAATATTTTTATCCACATTAATAATTATTGACAAACCTGTGTAATATAAGGTGGCTAGGCAAATATCTTGGGATTGATTTTTAGGCGATTTTTTGGTATAATATAATAATGAACAATAAGTAAGGATGGTGGCAAGTGATAGGCTCTAAAAACAAAAAACGAATCATAAACTTGGGCAATGGGTTTATGTTTATTGCAACTTTTTTAGCCTTATTTTTAGTTTTATTCGTCTCGGTCAAATATGCCACGTCTGCTGAAAATGAAACAAAGGCTAAAAATATAGAAATTCAAAATTTTGATGCAAATTCTGCCGCTGTTTCTGGTTTAACTGCACAAATCGATGCCCAAAGGCTTGAAGCAAATTCTCTCTCGGGGCAGAATTACCAATGGCAGTCGCAAATTATTCATGCGGATTTCTCTTTTGATGCGCTCGGCGCAAACTGGAGCAAAGATGACCAATCGAAGATTGATCTTTATGCCCGTTTTTCCAAAGACAACAAATCCTGGGAAGATTGGCAAAAATTTGATCCAACTGACGAAGGAGAAGCTAACGAAAAAAGTCCTTCTGTCAATAGCAACACCGAAGAGGTGGCTAATCTTCTTTTTTCTAAAGATGCTCAATATTTTCAATATAAAGTCGTCTTTGCCGATAAGAAAAATGATTCATTCTTAGAAAGCATTAAGTTTGTCTATATCAAGCCCTCGAATAACAGCAATAAAAAATTTTCTTTACTTAACTATTTAGGAATAAAAAAAGCTGAAGCAGTGAACTCGCCCCGTATTATTTCCCGCGCCGAATGGGGGGCAGACCCGGCGCTTATGACCTGGCCGCCTGAATATGTAAGGCCGAATAAAATCATTATTCATCATACCGCCTCAGGCAACAACCCACCCGATCCAGCGGCAGTTGTCCGATCAATATATTATTATCATGCTGTTTCCTTAGGATGGGGAGATATTGGCTATAATTACCTTTTTGACCAATACGGCAATATCTATGAAGGCAGGGCCGGAGGAAATATGGTTGTTGGCGCTCATGCTTATGGTCAAAATTACGGTTCAATTGGATTTTCGGTCATTGGTGAATTCTCCGGGACAAACATTACTGATGCCACTTTTAATTCCTTGGTTGATTTGACTGCTTTTAAGGCTTATGCCAATGATTTTGATATAACTTGGGGCACTATCTTTGGACATCGCGACTTTTGCAATAATCCTCCCGGTCATAACTGCACTGCCTGCCCGGGTGATGTCTTGTATGGATACAAAGGTCAAATAATTGATATTGCCCGGCAAAAAGAAAACACATATTTACAGAGAGACCGCGATTTTCTCAATCAAAATAATAATGTTTTGGTTAAATCTTATTCCCAGCCGGAAGTCTATCTTTGGAAAGATGGGGTCAAAAGACATATTGTAGACATGCAAACTTTTGCCATATTAGGATACTCTTCGAGCAATATTAATTATGTTTCAAGCATCGCTCTTAATGAGAAACCAAGTGGACCCTTTTTAAGCGCACTTATAAAAGCGAATGACAACCCTAAAGTATATTTGGCGGCTGATAATTTTACAGCTAAATATTTTATTGATAGTGGTAATATATTCAATCATTATGGTTTCTCTTGGTCAAATATTGCTTCGTTTGACCCTGCACAAGTAGATAGTATTACTCTAAAAGGAACACTTAAAAGAAATGTCCAAAAAGATAATGACCCGGCCGTCTACCGAATTACTGCCAATACAAAATATCACTATTATAATATGCTCAGCTTCGCAGGCTGGGGCAATACCTCTAATGATATAAGTACTCTGCCCTCCGCTTTTGTTGATATCTATCCCAGAGGATCTGATCTTTATTGGGTCGTTAAAGGTTCTGGACCTCAAGTCTATTTTCTCCAAGATGGCCAAAAACATTATATTCCCAGCATGGAGATATTTTCCGCTTGGAATCAAACTTGGTCAATGCTAACAAATATCACTGACAGCGAACTTAATTCTTTTTTTCTTGGATCTAATCTTTCCCGCTTTGTTAGGGGCAGCCAAATCTATCTTTTGGACGAAAAAGGCAAGCATCTTATCAGCTCTGTTTCACTTCTTAGTCAATGGGGCCAATCAGAATCTTCGACCTTCTTAACTTATGACGAACATTTGGCTCGCATTAACAATTCTTTCGACGCCAATGATCTCATCAAGGGTGATAGGACAGCTGAAGTTTACCTTCTCTTTCAAGGAAAAAAATATCATATTGCAGATGAACCGTCTCTCTTTGCCTGGAATAAGAAATGGGGCGATTTAAAAGTCTATTCTCAAAGTTTAATCAATGAAATCCCAACTGCCGAAACCAAACTCTCCAGATTTATCCAAAAACTTTCTACTCCGCAAGATCCAGCTATCTATTTAGTTCTAAACGGAGAAAAAAGATACATTCCCAGCCCAACAATTTGGACTTTATGGGGCGGAGCGACGAGTTATCTCGCTAAACTGCCGTCAGATTTCTTCGATTCTTTACCCCCAGGAGCAGTTATTTCACCTCTTATTAAGGGGACAGGCCCGGCAATTTATATTTTGGATAACGGCCGCAAAGATTGGGTGCCGAGCCCTGAAGTTCTTCAGGTCTGGGGATGGTCATTAACTGATGTGGTGACGGTTGATGATTCAACTCTGAATAATTTCCCTGTTGGTCCTACTTTGGGAGTACTCGTTAGAAGTACAACTAACCCTGGAGTCTATCTCATCAATTCAGGTAAAAAATTATATATTCCTAGCTCAGCTATCCTTTATGCTTGGGGATTTAATTTTAATCAGATCATAGCCATAAGCCCTACTCTTCTCCAAATCCCTGGAAACGGTGATACTCTTGGTATTCTGGCTAAATCTTCAGATGCTGATCCTAATATCTTTCTTATGAATCAGACTGAAAGAAAACTTATCCCTGACATCGAAACTTTGAATGCCTGGCAAGGAACTTCGAATATTGTTGCCTCAAGTTATATTAATAATCTACCCATTAACGGATCGGCAGGCCGAGTAGCTAAAGGAGCTAATTCAGTTGCGGTTTATTTTCTTGATTCTGGAAAAAAATATCATTTTCCTGATTGGGATACCTTTATTGTCTGGGGCTACAATAATTCAAATATCACAGTAGTAAATCAAGAAACAATCAATGCCGTTCCTTATGCGGGAATAATTTCGCGTCTAATTAAAGGAAGTGGCCCCGCGATTTACTTAATCGATGGTGGCCAAAAAAGATATATCCCTAGCCCTGATATTTTTAATAGCTATGGTTGGAGCTGGTCAAGTATCATCACCCTAGCTGATTCTTTTATTAATCAACTTCACGATGGACCAGTGGTTTTACCAGCCGAGATTGATGCTTTAGACGGAGTTTGGATTCCGACTACTAGCGGCAAGACTGGTCGCGAACAGCATCTCTGGCTTGAGAGCGGCGAGACGCCGGAACACCACTATCTTGTCTCTGGAACTCCGCCTTGGGCAATGAATGGCATGGCGGGCAGCTTTGGCGCTTTTGGCTCTCCCCCCACTCTTGATAATGAACGTTATTATATCAATATGCGCTGGAATTATACTGAATGGTATGAGGCGCCGGACGGAACCTGCCATACTCCTGATGGCCATCCGGACACTTGTTACAGAAACTCTAATCTCGCTTTAAAAACTTGGCACCGCAGCAAGCGGCTCATTGTCACCAATCCAGCTAATGGCCACAAAATTGTCGTTTCGGTTGAAGAAACCGGTCCAGCTATTTGGACGGGGCGTGTCTCTGGCCTTTCTCCAGAAGCAATGGGGATGCTTGGAGCGAATACCAATGACAATCTAATCTATCATTGGTCAGGGCTTCAATCTGTTCCTTTGGGACCTCTTAATTTTTAAGCCAAATTGTAGTTTACTGGCTTTAAAGTATATAATCTAAATAATAATGCGAAAAAAAATATCAATTTTGGGACTTATTTTTGTTTTTGTAATATTTTTTATTTTTCCTTCTTATTCCACAGCACAAGAGAGAAAATTTGATTTTGACCCCGAAACCCTTATAACAAATCAAAATGAGACAAAATATGTTTTGGGAGAACTAATTATTGAATTAAAAGAAGGCAAAAAACCACAGAGCGAC
>JAPLVI010000085.1 GCA_026397195.1 Candidatus Berkelbacteria bacterium
ATCACGCATTTCACCAATAAGAATGACATTTGGATCCTCGCGTAAGGCAGAACGAAGGGCTCGAGCGAAAGAACGCGTATCAGAATAAACCTCACGTTGTTCGATAACAGATTTATCATCTCGAAACATATACTCAATCGGATCCTCAATCGTGATAACATGCTCCTTGCGGGTGTGATTGATATGATCAACCATTGAAGCTAGGCTTGTGGATTTACCATGACCAGTCGGTCCGGTAACAATAACAAATCCCTGGGAGGGGGTGGTAAATTTTTCAATAACCGGAGGAAGACCAAGTTCTTCAAAAGTTTTAATTTTTGAAGGAATAAGACGCATCGAAGCAGAGAGGTCTCCCCGCTGATAAAAAACATTAACACGGAAACGGACATCTTTTACATAACTGAATGAAAAATCAACTTCTTTTTCTCGTTTTAACCTTTCCCTTTGAAAATCATCCATAAAAGAAAGAATAATCGATTCGCTATGTTTTTTGTCAAGCACATTCTGGTGAGGCTCAAGTTTGCCATCAATACGAAATGTTACCGGGATATTAGCGGTGATGTGAATATCAGAAGCATTACGTTTAACTGCTTCTGCCATAATAAGATCAATTTCTCGGCCATAACTTTTTTGGCCATCGGCATATTCCTTGTTATAAGAGCTGCCCTCCTCTGGAACTTTAAAACTTCCTGATGGATTTGGTTGATTATCATCTACCATAGACCTCCTTTAAAAATAATAAATTTGCTACTCCTATTATATCAGCTTATTGTCACGCGCAAAACCTCTTCAATTGTGGTTATCCCTTCAAGAGCTTTTATGAGGCCATCCTGTTTCATCGTCAGCATTCCTTCTTCAACTGCCGTCTTCATAATCATTACTGCGGTAGGGCTAGCCATAGTCATCTTTTGAATTTTTTCTGTCATTGGCATTACTTCAAAAATACCAATTCGACCAAAGTATCCCTCATTACAGCTACGACATCCTCCGCCTTTATAAAATTTATATGGTTTATTGAATTTAGACCTAATGTCTTGAGGCAATTCTTCAACTTGCTTCTCAAGTTTAGCCATTAGAGCCGAGGGGAGTTTGTCGGCTCGTTTACAATTGGGACAAATTTTTCTAACAAGCCGCTGAGCTATAAAGATATTGACTGCAGATATGATAAGGAATGGCTCAATACCCATATTAATCAAACGCGGTATTCCTCCAGATGAATCATTGGTGTGCAACGAAGAAAAAACTAAATGGCCGGTTAGAGATGATTGAACTGCCATTCCGGCTGTCTCTTTATCTCTAATTTCACCCACCATAATTATATCTGGGTCTTGACGTAAAACTGAACGCAAACCATCGGCAAAATCATAACCAATATCCGGCTTAGCCTGTGATTGGGCGATCCCTTCAATTTCGTATTCTACTGGGTCTTCGAGCGTCACAATATTCACTCCGGGTTTATTAATATAATTGAGGGCAGAATAAAGAGTCGTTGTCTTGCCCGAACCCGTCGGTCCACAAGCGATAATCATGCCAAAGGGTTTGGTAATACCCTTGATAAATTGCTTAAAAGCACTCCCCCTAAGACCTAAGTCATTCAGGCTATAAGTTCCACTTGAAGTGTCTAAAAGTCTCAAGACTACTTTCTCGCCGTGGGTTGTAGGTAGAGTTGAAACTCGGATATCGACCGACTTATCTCCGAAAACTACTTCAAATCTTCCATCTTGGGGAATCCTTTTTTCATCAATTCTAAGTTTTGATAGAATTTTAATTCGCGAAACAATCGCCGGATGCATATCCAGTGAGATGTTTGTTATATCATTCAAAACTCCATCAATTCGATATCTGACTCTTACAATTTTTTCTCCCGGTTGAATATGAACATCACTCGCACGTCGAAATAAGGCAAAATTAATAATGGCTGCCACAATTTTTGGCACTGATCCCTGTTTAATAATATCTTCAAGAGCAGCTAAACTTTTAATATCCTCTTTTAAAAGCCTTCCTATGTCTGCCTCAGCAACTGCTTCTTCTCCTTCTTTATCAACAGCTCCCATTATCTTTTCTTGTGGTAGGGGGGCAGGTTTTTCCTCTAGTTGTGCCTGGGGCTTCGCTTCATGAGCTATTTTAGCTGCCTCCTCTGCCGCTTTGGCTTCGTATATATTCAGTGCCTCTTCAATATCACTCTCGGTAGTTATATAACGGTCAACCTCAAGTTCATTTTTTTCCGCTACAAAATTTAATAGCTCATTAACCTGAGAATCGTATGGTCTTGAGGTAGCTACTTTAACCACTCGAGCTCCAAGCATCTCAAAAGCAATCACCCGATATCTTCTTGATATTTCCTCTGGAAATTTCGCAATTACATCATAAGGAATATCCATTCCTCTCAGTTTAATAAAAGGATAATGGTATAGACTCGAGAAGGCTCTAGCTAATTCATCTTCCGTAACTGCTTTTTTTTCCGTGATAAGATCTTCAATTCTTATTTTTTTTCTTTCCGCTTCAGTTTTGAGACCCTGTGCATCTTCTGGACTAATGATGTCCTGTGTAACTAAAATACCTAAAATTCCTTCTTCTTTTTTGGGTGTTGTATTCTGACTTTTTTCCTCTGTAGCCTTTATCATCTTGGTATTTTCTTTTATGCCATAATGACGAAGAGCAAATTTTATATCTGAAAATTTAGCAATATATAAATCTATTTTCTTACTGCTTATTCTTCTTAATCTTTGCCATAGTTGTGGGTCGTTTCGGCTTACTATTTCTAAATCCGCGATCGCAATTTTTAATATTTTGTCATCTACATAAAACGGTATCACTAGATTCTTCTGTGCTGCTTCCGCTTTAAGATATCCCAGGGCTTCTCGCGCTATTTTCTCTTTTGCTAAATCGATATATGGAATTCCAGAAGCGTTTGAAATCGCCAGGGCAACCTGTTCATCAGAAACTTTCTCTTGGTTTAATAATATCTGTGAGACAGCCCTGTTCCTATTTCTTGCCTCTTCAGTAATTTTTGAGATAGTGCTTTGGTCTATTGCCCCTTCAGCAAATAAAATATCAAGCACTCTCTCACCACTTCGTTCCTCTTTTTTTAACATCTTATTCTTGAGTGAACTATATTAATTTGATTGGATATTAGCCTGAATACCCCGAAGTTTGCTTTGGAGTCGGGTTCATTGCTTTTTAAATCTCTGCGAATGGATCTGGCCTTGATTTTTCTTGTCCTGTAACTGTAACTGGGATGTTGCCAAATACCGGTGCCTTTTCAATTGCCTTCGCATCTTCATTATCAAGTAAATCTGCTGGAACAGCGACTACGGTTGAACCGGGCACATTTCGAGGCATGGTAATATACCAAAGATATCCTATTAATAAAAGAGCAATCACAATAACAATGATTAGGGTTGTCGTTTTTGATTTTGATTCCACGATTCCTCCTTTTTGGGCTGAAAAAAAATTAAATATTAGTTTTTTAGGATGATATTTGGCTGTAGTATGTCGTCAATGAAATCGTTACATTAAGAATTGAGGCTGCGCCCGTTGCTCCTTCTTTGGCAACAGATATTTTCGTGACATTTATGGGTCTTCGATTATTTTCAAGATCAGCAACAAATTTCTGCAGACCCTGATAAGAACCTTTGAGATTTATGTCAAGGGCTACTTCACCTAAACTAATCTCTTGCTTCACTTGTTCGGTTATGGTTTCTTCAACTGCTCCAGTTTCTTCGGTAGCTCCGGTGCCACTAGTCGGTGTAATTCCGGTCAATTGCATCCCTTCTTTGCTTGCCATTGCTTCTAAACTCGTCATCAAATCTTCTTCGTCAACATAGGCTGGCAGAGCGCTAATTAGCGCTTTTACTTCATTTGTTTTGACATTTAGAGATGATTGCAGCGATTTTAAATTGTCCAAATTTTCTTGAGCCAGTTTTAAATCCTGCCCCTTAGTGGCAATGGTGTAATTTGACTCCTTGAGAGTGGTGACGGTTGGACCGATGAAAAAGTAGGCAACCAAAATAATGACAATTACCGAAACAATGACAATTATCACGTCTCTATTTCTTTTTTCGTCCATTACTCCTCCTTTTTATAAAATAAAATATTACTTCAACATCGGAAATTTTACTCGAATTCCTAAGAGCAACCATAAACTTTGAAAGCGCATTATAATTTACAGTCGCGCCTGTAAGAGTAATCTTATCCTCATCGTCGGTTGCCATTTCAGAAAGGCTTATATTTTTGACTGTATCAGCTGAAAGTTCCGACAAAAATACCGACCAATATTTTTTATTAATACCTTTAATGTTTTGTTCTGCGGCATAAATTGTCTGCGCCTGTTTATTAACTCCGCCCAGGCCATCGGTTTCGTCTTGGACGCTAGATAATTTCTTTTCGATTGATGAGGCTTGGTACTTTCTGCCTAAAGAAATGCCCCAAAAAACAACTGTTACGGCGATGGCCGCAATGGCCAAAATGATGCAAATAGTGGCCACACTTAATCCCCCCGGGGCCAATGTTTGTTTTCCTTGCTTATTTGGTTCCACAATCCCTCCTTATTTTTAATTATTTGTTTGTACTATTATATCACAATTTATTATACCATAACATTTCGCAAGCAAAGATAACCCTTTTACGGTTTTACTTCTTTGAAGATAGGCAAATCGAGTGAAGAAAGACCAGGCGGAGAATAAAGGGTTAAGCTTGGGTCATAATTAATTCTCTGACGTCCGCTGGCTACTTCACCCTCAAGAACTACATTTCTAGCAGCTAATAATCCTTTGATGCTCATGGCAGAATTGCCAGCGTTGATATTCCCATATGGAGCTGTATATGGAGCTATAATAGCTACATTTTCTATACCCACGGTGCTGGCGTCGATGGTAACATTGCCTTTAACGATAAAAAGTAGATTATTATTGCTGTGAAGACGCTTAGTTATGTCTGCTTGATTATTAAAAACCAGATTACCATCGACAATGACGGTCGCTCTCTGGTTGTTGCTTCCACCGATTGTTTTTTGACCGGGACCGGAGATAGTCAAATTAGCCAAATTGTCTTTAGCATGCCAAACTGCTCCACCTGGATTCAAATCCGGATGCGGGTTCGTGTTGTTAAAGATTGTATCGGAATTCGGCAATGTTACTGCCCTATTCTCTAAGTCTTTTATCACTTTATCAAAATGAGTCTGAAAATCATTGTAATTTAAATAAGATGAACTAGAGAAATTATAATGGTCGAGCGACCAAACAGCTCTGGTGCTTGAATTATCTCCTTTGGCAACGGAAACATCAATGCCAGGGAAAGCGTAAGTACCAATGCTGTTGCCGTAAATATCACCGCTATATTGCACAGAGGCGCACATACGGTGCCAGGGCATATATCCTATTATCGGATTACCGCCCGAGGCAGGAAAATTCCAGGTAATTTTTGAAGGCTTTTGGTCATCAGGCAAAGCAACCCCTTCAGCTGAATAATTCTGGTCAGCGTCAAAACATCCTGAACCAGAATAGGTAATATTATGGATCTTAACCGAAAAATTTTGATTTTCAGGAACACCATTAGGCAAATAGACCTCTTTGGGAAAATGAGCAATAATAGTTCTTCTGCCTTGTCCGTCACGATCCAAAGAAAAAATAACATTTGTAAGCTGTGTAGTTCCTCTCCAGAAAGTAACATTGGGTCGCGTTACATCAGCTCCTGGAGGCAATGTCTCCTGAATATCCATAGGAGCACCATTGGTTTGGCCGGTAATAATATTTAATATCTCGTTAAAAAGCGGCTCCAGGTCAACCGTGTAATCATCAGGAAAATAGCCAGGTGGAAGGTCGCCTGGCTCGGCAGGTAGGTATAAATTAGCAGTGATAGCCTGCAAATATTCGGGGTATTTTTCATCGCTTCCACGATAATAACCGAGAGTCAGAACTTTAATATTATTAGTTTGACATTGTTCAGCAGCGCTGCCCTGATAATAGCCCTTATAAACAGCATTGTATAATCTAACAAACAACCACAAATCTGGATCTCTATAATCATTCATTCTGGTAACGATTTCTCCATAAGTGGTCTGGCAGGGAACTCGTCGCGGCGACTGTTTATTACAAAAATCCTGCAACTGTGTTTCAAGATTAACCGTGGCGATCATGTTAGGGGTGATGACAAAAGCATTTTTAGTGGATGGATTATTCACATAATCTAATCGACGGAAAATATCGCTACGATCTGGAATTATAAGGATACCACAAATATCGTTGTTATTGCTGGCAGGATAGCCATCGGGCCATCGACCGCAACAGCCATTCCAGCATCCGGCAACTGATGGGTAACTAACTTCTTTCCCATCACTTAAAATAACTACAAATCTATTTGCATTTGGCGTACCGTGGTTAATGATTTCTCTGGCGGCTTTTTCTAGGCCTAACCCCATGGCAGTCCCACTTGGACAGCCCAATTGATGACATTCACCATTTTCACCAATGAGATCGCTAATTAATTGCTTCTTTTCGGCATCATCTCTGATATTTTTTAGTCCCCTAAAATAAGTATTTTTATGTGTTTCGTCATAATTGGAAAACATTTGATAACCCACTCTAATAGGAATCGATTTAGTTGCCGCTTGTTTAATGAAATTCACCGCTGCTCTTTTAGCAAAACAAATGCGTTTATTTGTATCGTAAGTAATTTCGTTTCTCGGATCACTTGAGTCATCATTTTTATAAATTTTACAATTATAGCCGACACCATGGTCCATTGACTGGCTCATATCAATAACTAACATTACATCAACTGGCCCACCGCCTGGCGCCTCGTCTTTTAAGCCATTAAAAAAAATTTCAGTATTAAAAGTTTCGCCCGGATTTAAATAACGGTTATTGTTGCTCGAGCTTGTCACTGTCTTGGTAATATTAATTTGAGAACTTGCCAAATTAACTGTTGCGTTTGGATTGGAATTCGGATTCTGCGCCTGGGCGAACTTGCCATTTTTATAAGCCAAGACCAATCCAACTCCACTTAGAGAAAGAACAACTAAAATAATTAAACCTATAAATAACCAAGACCTAGCAAAGTTTTTTAAACTTTTGTCGGCTCGCTCGCTCGAAAGTGAAAAATAATTTCCACTTCTCTCGCTCGGCTCGCCAATAAAGCCTTTCTTTCGTTTCAATTTCCCATCCTTTTTAATTATTTGTCTTTTCTATTATACCAAAAAAATCAATGTCAAACAGATTTTATTTGGGCCGGGTAGGATTTGCACCTACGAAGCCGTGAGGCACCAGATTTACAGTCTGGTCCGTTTGACTACTTCGGTACCGACCCATATTTATTAAGCCATCCCGCGGGATCGAACCGCGAACCTACTGTTTACAAAACAGTTGCTCTACCATTGAGCTAGGATGGCAC
>JAPLVI010000043.1 GCA_026397195.1 Candidatus Berkelbacteria bacterium
TTTATGCCCGCAAATCAACTGACGAGGCCGATCGGCAGGTTTTATCGATTGAATCCCAGCTTTTGGAAGTTAGAGAATATGCCGAAAAAGAAGGATTAACAATTGTTAAAGAATTTATTGAAACTAAATCAGCTAAATCGCCGGGAAGAGAAGTCTTTGAAAAGATGCTTTCGGGTATTGAAAATGGCGAGGCCAACGGAATCATCTCTTGGCATCCGGATCGTCTGGCCAGAAATGCAGTTGATGCGGGCAAAATAATCCATCTGCTTGATTTGGGAAAACTTGATACATTGAAATTTCCCACTTTTTGGTTTGAGAAAACCCCACAAGGATTATTTATGCTTTCGATCGCTTTTGGGCAAAGCAAATATTATATTGATAATCTCTCGGAAAATATAAAGCGGGGAATTAGACAAAAATTAAGAAAAGGAATATATCCGGCTCGCGCTCCCATTGGTTATCTTAATGAACTTCGAAATCATACTATTATTAAAGATCCAGAAAAATGGGTTATCATTAAAAAACTATTTATTGCTTACGCAACAAATGAATACACGCTCGAAAATATCCAAAAATTGGCGTTTTCTTGGGGCTTGAAAAGCCGCACAAATAATAAACTGCCTCTTTCGGTAATCGTGCGAATACTTGCCAATCCTTTTTATTACGGCGTTTTTCAATATCAGGGTGAACTCTACGAAGGAATACACGGGCCAATAATAGAGAGGCGACTTTTTGAAAAGGTCAACGAAATAATGGAAAGTCGGGCAAAATCAAGAAAAACAAAACAAGATTACAATTTTATTTTTACCGGCATTTTCAAATGTGCAGAATGCGGCAGAGCCATTACTGCCGAACAGCATATTAAAAAGAGCGGTTTGGTTTTTCGTTATTACCGCTGCACTAAAAAACAAACCGCTTGCCAGCAAAAATACCTGAATGAAAATAATCTAATTTCGCAAATAAACAATATTTTTCAAAAAGTTGCTTTACCCAAAAAATGGTTTAAACCGATAATGGATAGATTAAATAAAGAAGAAAATAAAATTAATCAAAACTCAAAATCTCAAATTCAAAATTTACAAAAAGAAATAGGCGAGATTGAAACAAAATTATCCAAACTACTTGATATGCAGTTGAATAACACTATTTCAGTTGACGAATATAAGCAAAAGAAAGAACAATTACTCAATCAAAAAATAGACCTCAAACAAAAATTATCCGATTTAGAACGCAAGGGAAATTATTGGCTCGAACCAATGAGAAATTTTATTTTGGCGGCTTTTCAAGCTAATAAACTTCGTTTATCGCAAAATTTGGCAGAGAAGCGCAGCTTCTTGCAAAAAATTGGCTCGAACTGGCAACTCGGCGGGCAGAAAATTAATTATAAACCAAAAAACGAGTGGCAAATTGCCGCCCGTTCGCAATCATTTTCGGAATGGAGCGGGTGAGCGGAATTGAACCGCCGTCTCGTGCTTGGCAAGCACGTATAATAACCGTTATACGACACCCGCAGTACGATCTCCCCGACGTCACGTCGGGAAGTCTGCTACTGAACTATACCCGCGACATTTTAATAATATCAGAAGTGATAGTAATTTCAATATCCAAGAAACTCCTGGAGTTTCTTTAGGAACCCTCGGTTCCTAACGCCCCGACTAACGTCGGGGCTGTTCTCCTCCACGGGAAAACTCACGTTTTCCCGACCCCTTTCCTGCAATTCGCATTCAGCCACGGCCTAACAGCCGTGATTTTCTGCGAATTGTATAATTTTCTCAAATATTGATAATTTTGCCCTTTTGATGTAATATTGAAAAGCTAAATTAAACAAATATGCAAAAAATTATTAATATCGTTAATATTGTCCAGATTGTTCTTGCGGTATTGCTTATCACTTCTATCCTTCTCCAGCAAAGGGGAACATCACTTGGTGGTGCTTTTGGTGGCGATTCTTCGATTTATCGAAGCCGCAGGGGGGTAGAGAAATTTCTCTTTATATCATCAATTGTCATTGCTATCTTGTTTGTTGGTGCAGCGGTGGTTAGTGTGGTTTTGCGCTAAATTAAAAAATGAATTTTAAAAGAGTATTTTTATTTGGCGAGAGGATCAAGGGTAGTTTTCGAGAAATTTTAAGCCGAGATTTTTGGAGAAAAGTAGGCCGAGAGGTTTCGGCTTTTTTTGGTAGATTTCCAAAAACGATAAGAGTTTTAAAGCCTAACGAACGCCGAGTGATTATTATTCTTTCGATTGCAATTATTGTTAGCGCCATTATTCTTTTTCGCAATTATTATTTAACTCGTACTACTCTTAATCCCCAAAAGGGCGGAGTATATATGGAAGGTGTGGTGGGTAGCCCGAAGTATTTAAATCCACTTCACCACTGATGACGTTAATTTTACTTTATATATTTTGCAATCCGATGGCTATAATGGCCCGTTTAGGCAGTCTTTTGATGGTATAAAACTAGAGAAAAAAAATGATTCTGAATTTTCCTTAATTTTGCCAGAGACTAATTCAAGTTTTGCCTCCATTCTTTCTGAGATTGGAATATTACCCCAACATAAATTGAAGGATGTTAAACCAGAACTTTTTGATAAAAATGATTTTAATTTGAATCCGATTGGCAGTGGGAGGTTTGGTTTTGATCCAAAGGGAAGTAAGAAGAATGGCAATAATGAAGTTATTCTGAAGAGAGCTCTGACTTATCAAAAAGATAATCAAGGCTATTTTGACCAAGTTACATTTCGTTCTTATTCCTCATCTGTCGATCTTATCGAAGCATACCGCAAGGGCGAGATTAATGGTTTCGGGGGTTTCACCCCAAGTGACATTGCTTCGATCGACCGTAAAACATTCAGATATTACCGGCTTTTAATTCCTCGTTTTACAGCTGTTTTTCTTAATTTAGATAAAGAAAATCTTAAAGAATTAAAGTTTAGACAAGCACTGGCAAGTGCTGTCGACAAAGAACAAATAGTCAAAGAAGTCTATGGCGGAGACGCGGAAATATTAAAATCTCCCATTCCTTCTTTTGCCCTAGGTTATAATGCAGATGTTTTGGATTATCCTTTTAATCTTTCAACGAGTGAAGCGATTTTAGCAGGGTTAAAATATGTTGATGATGACAAAGATGGAGTTTTAGAGAAAAACGGGAAAAAACTTGAACTTACTCTTTACACAACCGATGACCCTTGTTTGCAGAAAATATCAGATCTTGTAAGTGCGAATTGGAACAAAATTGGCATCAAAACCAATGTGATTGTGATTGATCTTTTGACCTTACAAAAGACGATCATTCCTTCACGTCAGTATGATGCAGTGATTCTAGGTGAAAATCTAGATTATCCACCTGATCCTTACCCTTATTTTCATTCCTCGCAGATTAATGGAGGTTTTAATATCTCTGTCTATAAAAATTTAGCAGTTGATTCCTTACTTGAAGATGCTCGTCTTTCAATTGATCCAGCCTTTCGAACAGATAAAATAAAGAATTTTTCTAAGATTGTCTCTGGAGATCTGCCAGCAGTCTTTATCTGCAGCGCTCCTTATCTTTATGGTACTAATATCTCGGTAAAGGGTGTTCCTAAAATAAGAATTGCTGAGAATTCTTCTGACCGATTCTTAGAGATCGGCTCTTGGTATATCAAAAGCGAGAGGAAAAGCAAATAGCCTTTTTGACAGTAGGGATTTTTTAAGGTTATAATTGATAGGAAACTTGCCCAGATGGCGGAATTGGCATACGCACAAGCTTGAGGAGCTTGGTCCTTCGGGACGTGGGGGTTCGAGTCCCCCTCTGGGCATTGAATTTGGTCGCTTAGCTCAATGGCTAGAGCACTTGGTTTACATCCAAGGGGTTGCAGGTTCGAATCCTGCAGCGACCACCATGTTATTATTATCATGTTATTATTATATTGAGAGCTGAAGGATTCGAACCAAGAGGGGGTCGGGGAGATGCTACAGCAATCTCCCCGCTCGGGGTGACAGCGAGCATAGCGAGCGCCAGAGGGCGGAAGCCCTATGGAGAGAAGCCGAAGGCTTCGATGTGAGATTCCTGCAGCGACCACCATTATTGCAATTATGAGATTTGGATAATAAAATAATATGGTCAAGCCTGGGTAGCTCAGTGGTAGAGCACATGACTGAAAATCATGGTGTCGGCAGTCCGATTCTGCCCCCAGGCACTTTTACCCGCCAGCGGCGGGAAATCCGAAATCAGAAATCCGAAACTTACCCTTGCTATAATCGGATTTTAGGCGTATTGTTAATGAGCATTAAAAACCTGTACTTATAATATCAAATAATAATATTAAATAACGTGTTTGACTTTTCGAAGCTCTCTGATATCAAATATTTAATCGAGACGAACCCAAGCCCACAGCTTGCTTCCAGAAACTTTTTTCTCATAGTTTTTGGCTTGATAATTTTGTTGGCTGTGGTATTATGGTTGGCGTCGCAATACATGGTAAAGAATTCGAAACTTGTTAAGCGTTTCCTGGAGACAAAAGTGTTTTATCTCCTTCTGACTCTAGGAATTGGGGGTTTGGTTTTAATCTTTTTCAGAATTGTTGGAGCGAGCTATCTTTCAATGCGTTTGATTTTTTTGATTTTTGTTGTAGCTATTGTTGCCTGGACAGTTTATCTGATTTTTTATCTTATTGTTAGTTTTCCAAAGGAGTATCGAGAAGAAATTGATCAAAAACGTCGAGAAAGATATCTGCCAAAAAGAAGATAGGAGAAATAAATATGGTTGTTAAAAAAATAAAAAAGAAATCAAAGAAATTTGCCGAGCTTTTAAAGAATAAAAAAGGTGATCTTATTTTTCGTCGTGGTGATGAAGCGCAGGGTGAAGTA
>JAPLVI010000177.1 GCA_026397195.1 Candidatus Berkelbacteria bacterium
AAATAACGCGTCTTTGTTTTTCCAGGCGTTTCCAAATGGAATGAGGTACAGCAAATCAAATTCAAATACTCCCATCTTTATGAAAAATTCCAAAGTTTCCTTGAGTTTTTTGAAATTAAGCTTATTTATTACGATGTCGACGCTGACTATGAAATTAAGTTTCAAGGCATTAGAAAGCCCTCGCATAGATTGAATATAGCTTCCTTTTACCCGAGTTATTTTTTCAAAAGGCCCTTTTAGATGGCTATGAAGAGAAAAAGTAATTTCATCCAGACCGGCATTTTTCAGTTTTCGGCCAAAATCGCCATAAGCCAGCATCCGTCCATTCGTAATAATCTGCACGTGTTTATAGCCCATCTTCTTTGCCTGCTTAATTATTTCAAAAATACGAGGATTCACAGTTGGCTCTCCGCCGGAAATAACCACCCTTTCGGCGCCACTGCGCCTCCCTTCAGCTAAATTCCAGATAATTTCCGCGAAAGGAACAGGCAAATTATTTTGATTTTCAATATCATGGCAAAATAAGCATTGGTTATTGCACGCTCGCGTTACCCGGACCCACTGGCGTTTTTGTTCAGCGGTTAAGTCTCTTAATTCTAACCTGTTTTTTTTCATTCAATCTTTAATTAATAAAAATCATCAATAAGCTTGATAAATTGATGCTCAAACGACAGGGCGCAATTATCTTCGCATGCTTCATCGCACCAAGCAAGAAAAGGATTTTCCTGGTTGTTTCTGAGCATAAACCGGCGGCATCCTTTTTGATCTAATAAAAAAGCTTTCGCTTTTTCGAATTTATCTTCTTGCACAATTTCACGCAAATTTTCATAAAAATCTTTTTCATTTGGATAATACCAGCTTAAAATAGCAATGCATCTTATTGCTCCTTCCTTTTGCTTTGTTTTAATATAGAGAGATAACAATAATTCGAACAGATTTATTGTCCTGTTGTAAAAACCGGACGTCTGCACAAAAAAGTCATAAGGGAAAATACCTATACGGCGCTTTATTTCATTTATTAGCCGCTTTAATCCGCAACTCCCTTTTATCCAGCCATTATCAATAATAAATTTGTTAAATTCAATCGGCCAATATTTTCCAGCAGGCAAAATTATTCTTTTAATATCAAACTTTTTTGAATATTGGGTTTTAATTTCGTCTGATATTCCCGGCATAATCACTCTCACGGCTGGGAATCCCAATTTCTTATGCGTTTGATCGACTACTATAAACTTTGTGCCAAGAAAATCGCAAATAGACTTTATCTCTTTGATTTCTTCAGCACAGTTTTTAAGTCCTATTTTTCCCATATTTTTCCATTTCCAATTTATTCTAACAATTTTGCCATATCGCAAAAAATTCAAATCCCCTTCATATAGATTTCTTTTAAATAAATATTTATAATTTATTTGTTTTTTGCGTTTAGTTGAAGTATTTTTAAACCATTTTTCCCATAAAATATCGAAATCTTGGATTCTTCTCAGGCTCTGCATATTAGGAATTCCTTGGATATAAGAAGTAAAACATCGCAGGATGGCTTCCCTGCAATTAAAGGACGATTCCATGTACCATTTTAAATAATGCGTATTCTTTCTCAATGGATTTGCACTATTTTTGGCGTTATTGTTGACAAAAAGAATTCCGATACAAGGCATTTTTCCGTTAAAAGAGCAGTCTTTAATTATT
>JAPLVI010000054.1 GCA_026397195.1 Candidatus Berkelbacteria bacterium
AAGGTGATTTAGGAGTGACACCCTTACAGGTGAATAATTATACCTCTGCCATAGCCAATGGGGGTAAACTTTTTAAGCCAAAATTTGGGCTTGCGACAATTTCGGCAGTTGACGGAAAAACAACTGAAATTCCAAGAGAAATTTTAAGAGAGAATTTTGTTAGTCCTTCTACCCTTGCTACAGTTCGTGAGGGAATGCGGGCCTGTGTCACTAGTTCTGGTGGAAGCTGCATTAAGCTCTCAGGCCTTCCCGTCTCATCAGCAGGCAAGACTGGTACAGCCCAATCTGGTAAGCCAAATGAACCTGATTATGGCTGGTTTACGGCCTTTGCTCCATTTGATAATCCACAGATTTCAGTCACTATCCTCATTGAGAATGGTGGTGAGGGCTATACTTCGGCTGAACCAGTGGCAGTCAACATTTTGCAATATTTTTTCACTAGATCGCATTAAAAATAAAAAGAATGAAAACTTGACATATAAATATCCATAGCTTAGAATTTTTGTACCCTTTAAGTTTTGTCAAATAATTTTCTCGCTCTATGGAAAAATTGCTTATTACTAAAAATGGTCTCAAAAAACTAGGGGATGAATTGAATTATCTTAAGACAGTTAAGAGAAAAGAGATTGCTCGTCGAATTGAGGAAGCAAAAGAATATGGTGATATTTCCGAGTCTTCAGAATATGAGGACGCTAAAAATGAACAGGCTTTGATTGAATCAAGAATAGCTGAGCTTGAAGCGATGATCAAGAATTCGAGTCTCATTCGAAATTCAAGGACTAAAGATCGTGTAGGTTATGGTTCTATTGTTAGAGTATTAATTAACAACTCTATCAAGACATTTAAAATTGTCGGTTCGGCTGAATCTGACCCGGCCAAAGGTTTTATTTCTTGCAATTCACCAATTGCGAAGGCTTTATTTAGTCTGAAAAAAGGTGATTCGGCTGAGGTTAAAGCGCCCAACCGTATCATTCATTATAAGATATTAGAAATTGAATAGATTTAAAATACTCATTTTTAATTGTATATGAACTACCCCCGACAGGAGTCGGGGGTAGCCTCGGCCTGACGCCTCGGCGAGTTCGTTGCTCCTCCGCTCCCCAGCCCTTTCCACGAAAAAAGCTGGGTCGCTACGGGCTGGCTTGTATCCCCCAGCCAGAGCTGGGGGTATTAAGCCAGTAGCAATAAGCCTCTTTATCTTTCGTCCTTTAGCTGTTAAATTAGAAGTGTTATGACTTGGATTGAAAAAATCTTAGAAGATTTGAATCATTTAAAAAAAGAGAAATTTTTAGTTTCTGACTACAAAACTCCTTCAGGCAAGATTCATGTCGGAGCTCTGCGTGGTGTCTTTATTCATGACGCGGTTTTTCAGGCTTTAGTTAAAGAAGGGAAGAAGGCTCGATTTGTTTATGGTTTTGATGACTTTGATCCGATGGATTCTTTACCGGTTTATCTTGATAAAAAGAAATATGAACAAGAGATGGGTAAACCATTATCGAACGTTCCCCCCCCAGAAAAAGGATATAAAAGCTTTGCTGAATATTACGCTAAAGATTTTATTGAAGTATTTGAGAAGTGCGGGGCAAGACCTAAAATCATTTGGCTGACAGAAGAATACAAGAGTGGAAAATTCGATGCGGTAATCAAAGAAATTCTTGAACACGCCGAAGATATCAGAAAAATTTATAAAAAAGTCAGTGGATCGATTAAAGAAAAAGATTGGTTGCCGATAAGCATGGTCTGCGAGAAATGCGGCAAGATTGGCACGACCCATGCTTATCGTTTTGAGAACGAAAAAGTCCATTATGAATGCCGTGAGGATTATGTCGAATGGGCAAAGGGCTGTGGATATAAAGGCAAAAATTCACCTTATAAGGGCGGCGCTAAATTGCCCTGGAAAGTTGAATGGGCTGCTAAATGGAAAGTTTATGGCACCGATATTGAGGGTGCCGGTAAAGATCATTCGACAGCTGGTGGGGCCAGAGATATCGCTCGGGCTATTGCTATCGAAGTTTTAAAAATTAAAGAGCCTTACAATATTCCCTATGAGTGGTTTTTAGTTGAAGGCAAAAAAATGAGCACCTCAAAAGGTGTTGGTGCGACGGCGCGAGAAATGCTCGAGATTCTTCCGCTTGAAGTATTAAGGTTTTTAATCCTCCGTACTCCTCCTAGTCGCGCAATTGATTTTGTAGCAAAAGGAGAAACCACTCCTCAATTATTTGATGATTATGATAAAGAGAACAAAGGCGCGATTTTGAGCTTTAGAAAGGTCGTTTTTGGCCTTCAGATGCCCAAGCATGATATTTTGAGTCTTGCTAAGGCAGAAAAAGGGGGGAAGCTCACTAAAGAAGAAAAGGATGAACTTGGAGAAAGAACTCATTATGCTA
>JAPLVI010000155.1 GCA_026397195.1 Candidatus Berkelbacteria bacterium
GCAAAATAAAAAAGTCGTAAACTTTAAATAAAAATTAACTTTAATTTCTTTAAGTGGCTAATAATTTATAGCCGAACAAAAGAAAGAAAAATATGAAAAAAAAGATTTTATTTCTCAATATTTGTTTTTTTACTATTGTCGCCGTGCCCTTAACGATAAGTGCTAATGGTGGTGTTTGGATTTGGCCGCCCAATATTCATGTTAATCAAACAGACCAAAATGCTATCATTGCTTGGAATGGCCAAGAGGAAATCTTAATTTTATCCACTAACTGGGAAAAGCCAGCCAGTAGCCAGACCACTACGCTTTTGAAAGTGGTGCCTTTGCCTGCTGAGCCGTCAGAAATAAAAGAAGGTGAAACAGAAATTTTTGATAAGTTAGTGAAAATTCTGAATGAAAAAATAAACGCTATGCAAGCTCCTACTTTGGGTGAGGATGGAAAATCAGAAGGAATAAATGCAGGCGTGGAAATAGTTTTTCAAAAAACCATTGGTGCTCATGATATAACTGTTGTAAAAGTGAACAAAGGAGAAGATTTTTCTAAGTGGGTAGACGATTTTGCTACCAAAAAGATTTTGGAAAAAAAGCAAGTTTCCGAAGAATTTAAAAACGGCTTGTTAAATTACTTGAAGCGCGATATAAATTATTTTGTCTTTGACATCGCCAATTTAAACGAAGCAAAAACTACCGTTAAGCCGTTGATCTATAAATTCAAAAGCAATTACTTTTATTTCCCAATGTTAGTAAGCGGTATTTCTGAAATTAGCGAAAGCCAAACAAAAGTGAACCTGTTTTTGATTTTTGATGAGAGCCTGAAGTTGCCAAGTCAAGTATGGCATGGAAACTACAATTATTGGGTAAACGATAACGGGTTTGATATCAAGCTCAATAATGATGAACTAAAAAGTATTTCTGAAAATTTGTCTTCCTTGTTCGGCACTAATATTATTGTGAGAAGGTTTGAAATGAACGGCAAGTTAAACGAAATCAGCAAAGACCTGATGCTTTTTCCACAGATTTTAACGAGTAATTTAAGCATGGGAATAAGAAATAACGATGTCAAAATTTTACAGCAGTTGCTGATAAACGAGGGTTTTTGGGAATCTGAAGTAGGCGCAACCGGTTATTTTGGGCCAATCACTAGAAAAGCGGTAATGAAACTTCAAAATCAATATAAAACCCAAATTTTAGAGCCGTTGGGGTTATCAAGCCCTACTGGTTTTTTTGGACCATACACCAGAAAATATTTGAATGAGAATATTTTTATTGGCGTAAAATAATTAATAAAGATTATCTCAAGTAGGTGGCGCGTCCCCATGGCATGGATCAGGGCCGGGTTCGATTCCCGGTGGGTCCACATTAGACGATTTGTTTTTTCCTCGCCCCTCGCTTCGTTGCCGTTCAAAATTATCGTTCAATTATTTATGAATACAAAAAAGATTATCGTTTTGTTTATTTTGTGGATTATCATTGTTAATTTTTTTGCGATTTTGGCTCTCAATAGGTTTAATCTAAAAGGCGACACGGCTTACACATGGATTGATCCAAATCAATTTTCTCAAAATCAACAATGGGATCCGATTTCTTTGCATGCCCATTGGGAC
>JAPLVI010000144.1 GCA_026397195.1 Candidatus Berkelbacteria bacterium
TATAGTTTCACTGAAAAAGGAAACCAATAATACTCGCATAGCTGAGACGAATACAGGGGAAGAAGGGCGTTATAATTTTGATAATATAAATATTGAAAAAACCGCCAGCTATCTTATCAAGGCGGAATATCCTGGTTATGCCCCTCAAGAATTTAAAATGAGCGGCCAACTGATAATTGATGATGCAATGTACCATAGAAACATTAATTTTGTTTTGCTAAAAGAAGACAGAGGGGGGATTAGAGGTTACGTAATAAAAGGAGGCGATTCAGGAATCAAATATGCGACCATTAGTGTTTTGTCAGGCGATAAATTAGTTGTTACTGCCAGTTCCGATGGGCAGGGAAACTACATTATTCCCGATATTGAGCCCGGAGATTATACTGTTAGTGTTTACGCGCAGGATTATTTTAATGTCGAAGATTTAAGTGGATTAGTTAAAAAAGCCACGGTTAAGGAAAAAAAATTCACCGAAGTAAATTTTGAACTGACCTATAAAAGATATGATGCTACCACTGTTTATCTTGAGCTTCTTGATCATACCGGCAGTCCCATTGACTACGAAAATTTAAAGGAGCCAAGTGGTGCAGAATTTCACGAGGTATATAGGATATATGAGAATGATAAAGGGCTACATGAAAAAGACGGAAAACAATATTTAAGGTTTTCGGACATTCCTTGCGGTAAGGATTTAGAGCTTGAGGTCTTTTTTGACTACAAATATAGCGCCCAGATACTGCGGTATTACAAAAAGACCAAGATGAATTTTAATTGTTCCGGTTCAGATAGCGATAATGAGGAATATATTAGTCTTAAAATGGAAATAGATCCTCGAATGCCGCAGGATGAAAACAAGGGCTATCTTGGCGGCGAATTCGTCCTTGAAAAATGCGATTATAACCACTTCTATACCAAGTGGGCAAAGATAATTCTGAAAGATTCTCAAAACAGGAACTATAAAGAGGCAATCATCGAAGACGAACGTTATTTTTCCATTCAAAATATTGACCCTGGCAGGTATACCGTTTATCTTGAGGGGAACAATATTGTTTCGGATCCGCGGACCATTAATATTAAAAAAGGAGAAAATTATTTAACTCTATCTGTTCGGCCCAAAGATTCTGCCACATTTATCAAATCAATCTCTAAAAACGGATTTGAGATATATTTTGTCGGTCCCATCTCGCAAGATTATATTGATTCAATTAACTGGGATGACTATACTCGGGCGCTTGATAATCTGAAGAATAATCGGGTAAAGCCCGGTTTAGTCAAAGATTTCCCGACCAAGATTGTTGTCACTGATACTGACAGCCAGGCCAGATGGCTTGGTACGGGCACTTGCGCTTTAGGAATAAATGGGTCATATATTCAAATTAGTTATGATGAACTGCCGGACCTTGTACGTTCAAAAGATCTGCTTGTTATGAAAATGGCGAATTATGTTTGGTTTAATCTGCCCGCCGCTACTACACCGAACGAGAATCCTGAGCAGGAGTGGAATAATTTTGTTAAAGAGCTTAACTCAATGGGTAATGTTGAAGATTGTGTTCTTTCTGCCCTTAACCCCAATTCGATTTGCGGCAGATATAGAGTTTCGGCGGGAGGGAATCTTTTTCAAAATGTTTTCTTGGATTATTTTGTCTACCATACGCAATTTGACGCCCTAAACAGAAATATGAAGGTGTCAGGAAATGAACAGTGCTTTCATTTATTAAGTTTTTTCTGGGAATTTTTTGCCAAGTATGTCCAAAAGTCTGCTAGCGAAACAGTAGCCTCTACCAACCCTGGTAGCAGTAGTTTGTTTGTTTATTCCAACGCCGCTGATTTTTATAATCCGGTTGGCGGAAAATTAGGTATCTATAGTAAAGATCAGCTTTTGGGAGGTTTCTGGAAACAATCGGTCTATGACAAACTAAATCCTGTCCAGAAAGCAGGAGTTCAGGCAACAATTGTTTATTCGCGAGTAATTAATTTCTTAAAAATTAACCCGGGAAAATACAGCAACCAGATAGCGGTTAATGTGGTTAAATTCAATCAGTGGATAGACAAGGTTTTAGGCACAAAGGGAGATAGAGGCACTATTGAAGGAATGGTTAGAGAACAGAGTGGTGGACCCAAAACCCCCAAAGAGAATGTCATCGTCATCATTGGCCAGAAAATGGCAGTCACTGACAAGGATGGTAAATTCAAGATTGAAAATATAAAAATAGGGGAGCAAAAAGTAAGAGTTATTGACGGGAAAACCTCTAGAAATCTTAATGTTGATTTAGAAACAGTCAATATCCAAAAAGATAAAACGATTAAAAGATATTTTATTGTAAATTAATAAGTATGTTCACCTTCCCCTGGGCCTTTGACCATATTCATATTGGGTACTAATAATGATGAGAAAACAAATTTATATTTTAATCGGAATTATTCTTGCCACTATTCTAATTGTCTTTGGCGTTTGGGCTATTAAAACAGGCAAATTAGCAGGCTGGGCTGATATTGTCAGCCCTACTGCGACACCTTTGCCTAGTGTGGGCGTCTTAGTTGATGTTAAAGACGGTTCTACGCCGGTTGCCGGCGCAACGGTAAACGTTTGTCCGCATCCAATCACCGATCCTTCAACTCCGAATTGTCTTATTGGCAGCGCCCTCACTGGAATTACCGACAATAACGGGCAGTACGATCTAAGCGCCACTTCGCCTATTTGTACTAATGATCCCAGGCCTTATAGTTATCTCTCTTTTTACGTCAGTAAAACGGGCTATAATACCACTTCTTACCAAAGCGTAAGCATTGATACTTATTGTTCGCAAAAAACAACTTTAAATTTGAATTTAACCAAGGGCACCATTATTGCACCTCCGCCCCCACCTACGCCTCCTGCCACCGATAAAGTCGATTTAACTATTACTGTCGGCGATAAATCAAATCATCAAAAAACAATCCCCGGAATCCCAGTAGTAATTGACGGAACAGCTAGAGCGACAACCGATACCTATGGTTACGCAACTCTCAAAGGAATAGATGCCGGCAATCATAAATTAGAGATTAATCCTTATGGTGATGCAAGCTGTAATTCAAAATATACCCAAATCATTGACCCAGCTTTTATAGTTAAAAATCAAATTATCAATCCTGCAGGCGGCATTGGCAGACAGGTCGCCCATTACGATTTGGACTTAAGGAACCAAAATGAAACCTTTATCCTCCAAGGCAAGATCACTGGACCTGACGGCAGTCTGCTTGAAGGCGCCAAAATTGAAGTTGCCTGTGGCATTTGCGGCATAGGTCCTTGGCAGACGACCTCAACCAGCCAACAACAAGGCTATGGCAATTACCAAATTAAAAATATCTACAATATTAACCGTGCAGGCATTAATGACTCTATCTTTGTCAGAATCACCAAAGATGGCTATATCTATGACCTCAACAACGATGGTCAAATGGATTCGATTATAATTCCCAAGACTGAAATCGTTTGGAAGTTTGACCACTTTGAAGCCAATAAGGATTTTCAATTAAAATCCATAGAAACTTTTAAGGTCTACGCTGCAATATTTGATTCTCAAACAGGAATTAATATAAATGATGTTGAAAATTCAGTAATCGTTTATAATGAACAGTACCCTAATATAAAATATCAGGGAGGTATTGGGGATTTCCTTTTTGTGGATAATATCCCTCTTGATAGATCGGCGCGATATCGAATGATTATATCTGTTCCGGATTATTATCAAAAATCAATATCTTTTTCCGGGAGTGAAGTTAGATGCGATGAGGAAGGCTGTGACTGGGGAGCCAATATTAAATTACGGCCAAATTATGAAACTTTTTCGTTCGTGTCCGAGATTGTTGACAGTGAAACTGGCCAAAAAATTAAGGACGCTGAAGTTATAATCACCCCTGAATTAAAACCAAGCGGCGGCTCTTCTGCCAAAAGCCAAAAGATAGCGATCGACACTCAAAAATATGGCGAAGCCAATGTTAAAGTAAACAATATCTATTATCCTGGCGCGGCCGCTTGCGCTTCAGATACTTATAACTATAGACTTAGAATCACTTATCCCAATTATCAGACTTATGATAAAACTTTTGAATGCAATGGGCAGGTAATTAATTATAGCGGTGAGAATCTTTATAAAAAAGACAAAATATCCCTTGAAAAAATTACTTTTAGTGTAATTGGATATCTTGATAATGACTGCGGTAATTCTTTGTCTAATGGTATATCTGCTGCCCAAATTGAATTTTTTGATATAAATGAAAAGACAAAATACTCCACTTTGAGCGAAGAAAATTATGGACGCTTTGAGATTAATAATATTCCTCTCAATTTAAATACAAAATACAA
The DNA here is from genome assembly GCA_026397195.1 of Candidatus Berkelbacteria bacterium. Classification (GTDB taxonomy): domain Bacteria; phylum Patescibacteriota; class UBA1384; order JAHJRZ01; family JAHJRZ01; genus JAHJRZ01. The sequence goes on from JAPLVI010000144.1 coordinate 4,346, forward strand.
ACTAATTATTTCTCATCCGGATTATGAAACAAAAGAAATTATTTATTCTTGGACTGCTGTCAAACAAGAAAAAGACGGCAGTTATTAAAAGAATTCAAAATTTCTGGCAGAACTTTCTTGGGTAGCGGGCTGTGCGATGGTTATACTTTTTCACCCGAAGAGCCTTTGGAAGTTAAACTGTATAATTCCAAAGGAGATCTCTTAAAAATAACAAAATCGGATCCCGAAGGCAGCTATGAATTTAGCATGCCAAAAGGTGAATATAAGATTACCGCTTCAAATAATAGTTACTATGGAGAAGAAACGATTAATTTGTTTAATAATGAAATTCTGGATATAAAACTAACGGGGACAAAAAAGAATTCTGAAATGGTTTCCAGTGAAAATTATCATGGGCTTCACGTAGAATTTATTGGTTACAGAGCGCAAATATACAAACAGGTTGTCGATTGGAATATTATATCTACTAAATTAAAGTCAATTATCCGTATTGTTGACCCATACCTTCCTCTTTTTAAGATTGTAGTCATTGATTCTGAATCTGCTAAAAATTATGGCGCATACTATGGAGGGATTTGTCCGAATGATCTGGCTTATATCGCAACCACTGGTAATTTAGGAGCTTCCATGAGATATTATCCAGTCCTTAATCAGACTGTGCATGAATTTGGTCATCATTATGACTTTCTTGATCTTAGGGGAAAATATGAAAGGAGATTCCTCGAAAGGAGCTACCAATCTGCTTTACAGGTTGGTGATTGTCCCTTTGAAAAGGTGAGTGATTTTTATATTTTAAATCACGGTTCTTCTGGTGATCATGCCAAAAAAAACGATATGGAATTTTTCGCCTCTTTTTTTCATGCTTTTTATACCAATCACGATCGGCTTTACGAAATTATAAAAAATGAGACAACAGGCGAATGCCAAAATGTTTTGGCCTATATGTGGGAATTTTTTTCACAGGAAGTTGGTAGTGTTAAATCCGGAGATATAAACAGATTTCCGCCTAAGGATGGAAGATTAAAATTAGAACCACCAAGAAGTATAAGGAAAGGTTGGTGGAGGGCGGATATGGCAAATGAGATGTCATTAATGGATAGGGCACAATTATTAGCGGATAGTACTTCTCAAAATCTTCATGAAAACAAGATATTTAATACATCAACATTATGGTTAGAGAAAATTAATGTTGGTGTTTCTCGTTTTGTATCTCTCGGGAAGGATAAAAGTGATGTTAAAATTGAGGTTTATAGACAGATTGACGAAGTTTCGTTCCCTGTTGGTGGTATTTCTGTCCAGGCAGGAGGTTTTTGCGTCTCAGATGACCAAGGACTATGTAGTATTAAAAATGTTGCCGTAGGCAAACAAAAATTAATAGTTAGGGATAAGAACAACAAAAGACTTATTGTTTTTAATGAAGAGGGCCAACCTTTGACTTCAGTTGATATTCAAAAAAATAAAGGAGTGATAAAAGTTTTTGTAAGCGAGTAAGAAAATCATAATGAGTAAAATGGAAGAGTAATTGATGGGACAACCCTAAGGAATCTGCATGTTGATTTAGAAACGGTTAATATCCAAAAAGATAAAACGATCAAACGATATTTTACGGTTAACTAAGTAATCTATTATGAAAAAAAGAGGGAT
>JAPLVI010000158.1 GCA_026397195.1 Candidatus Berkelbacteria bacterium
CAAAAATTCCTTCCCCCCAACCCCCTTCCTTTTTGCCCGCCCGAGCAATTGGATTTTAAAATTCGGAATTCGGATTTTCGTCAAAAAATGTTCGAACTTCGCCCAAAAAACACCGCCAAAATTTTAGAAGTATATGAGTAAGAATTTTTCTCACCGTTTGATTAAAAATTACAAATATTGGGCAATTTATGCGCACAAAAACCAAGGGTATCTAGGGAGATGTTTCGTTTGGTGCAAGAGAGAAGATGCACTAGATCTTACTGATGCGACTAAAGAGGAACAAAGAGAATTGTTTCTAGTTTTACAGGAATTGCGGCAAGCAGTGAAAAAGACCTTTGGGGCTGATTGGTTTAACTATGCATTTTTAGGTAATGGAACAAGGCATTTACATGGTCACTTTATCCCTCGCTATGCAAAACCAACAAGATTTGAGGGAGTTGTGTTTGAAGATAAGCGGTATGGACATAATTACCGAACGGATCATGATTTTTTAACATCAGACAGTTTGTTACAAGCTGTACGAGCGGAAATAAAAAAAGCGATAAAATAATTATGTCACAATATACTTATATCGATGCCCATTTACACTTTGTCAATTTTTTGCAAAAACCTCAACATCTAAAGAATTGCCTTAAGTGGATGGACAAAGCAAACGTATCTCAAGCTGTCATCTCCGGTCTGGCCCTGCATGCACCCGGCCCCGCCAACCGCGGGGCATCAGGGCGGGCGCGTTGGCAAAGTTGCAGCTCCGCTGCCTCTATTGGCCTTCATCCCCGTCAAAGACGGGGTATTCAGGCGATTCCCAATAAAAAATTACCTCTAAAAACTAATAATCCCAAATATCCTCCTACCGACGAATACTATTATTACAGTGCCACCGACACAATGCTCGCCAAGGATTATGAATCATTAAACGATAAAGAAAAAAATCGATTCTTTCCTCTAATTTGTGGTTTTAATCCTACTGATAAATTAGCCTATAAACAAATTGAAAGAGTGATTAAATATTTCCCCAATCGCTGGCATGGCATCGGTGAAGTTCTCTTTCGTCACGGATCCCAAACAAGACACATTCCCGGGGAATTGCCCCGATTAAACCATCCGGCCATGGAAAATGTCTACCGGCTTTGCGCTGATAGAAAAATGCCGATTCTAATTCATCAAAATCTAAACTCTGACGAGTCAAGTCCCAATCCCGAAGCGATGCAAGAGCTTGAAGAGACATTAGACAAACAAAAAAAGACTATTTTTATACTTTCTCACTGTGGCACTGCCCAAAAAATATACAACCCCAATCACCATGAAGTTATGAGGGAGCTTCTTTCCTATCACGACAATCTTTGCGTTGACCTTTCTTGGAAAATTTTTGACAAATATATTTATCGCGCCGGCAATTTAGATGAAAATTGGGTCAAACTGGCTCAAGATTTTTCTGAAAGAATCTGTCTAGGTTCAGACGATACCGAAAATCCTGAAGAGATCCCCCAAATAATGGCAAAATTTGATATTTTGCTCGATTCATTAGACAAAAAAACTCAAATAAACCTCACACATCAAACTGCCTATCGTTTATATAATGAAGTACGCGTTTAAAATATAAAATAAGATGAATCCACCATCATTCAATCTCTTGGAGGAATAGGTTATTATTCCTCTTCTCCAAATAGATTTCATAATTGGTGGACTTCCTGAGCTTTCTTTCGGATGGAAGCGAAACTCAGGAGCGGGAGGAATAATGCTCGACAACAAAGTCTACAATCTTATGCTCCAGATGACTGAAGAGCACAAAAGCTTGTGGCGCATCAAAAAACATTACAAAGAAGATGCCCAGGGCTGCGAGGAATGCCTTGTTTTTTGGAACAAGCTGGAAAAAGACAAAGAAGAGCACATCAAAGAACTAACCGGTCTCATCAAAAAACATCTGGCGTAAATAGTTCTCCACATTGCATAAAACTAGGATTTCGATTAATTTTTAGTTAATGGAAAAATTTCCCGAGATCATTACTTTCCGTATCACCTCTAAATGCATTTTTAATTGTAGCTATTGTTATGGACCAAAAAAGATTAGAGACTTGAACTTTAATTCACTTAATAAAATCTTTAGGCTTTTCGCCCGGAATGATGTAAAAAGTATTGTCATCACCGGCGGCGAACCAATGCTGCGTCAAGATTTCGGCCAAATAATTTGCCAATTAAAAAAATATCGTTTCAAAATCTTTCTTGACACCAACGGAATTTTTTTCTTTAAATATAAAAGCTTAATTAATAAAAAGGTTGCTGTTCTTGGCTTGCCGTTGGATTTCCCGGGCACCAAACGCAGTTTCAGAAACGAAGAACAGGCAGAAAATGTAATTAAAATCCTCAAATATTACCAGAAAATCAAGAATAAACCAAAAATTAAAATTGGAACGGTTGTGACTAAAAAAAACATCAATTATTTAAATGAATTGGCCTCCAAACTCTTAAAATATAAAATTGATACCTGGAAAATATATCAATTTATTCCTATCGGCAAAAACGCCAGTCGCAACCGTAAAAAGCTGGAAATCTCAACCAAACTTTTTCTTGAAGTATCAAACAAAATTAAAAAGAAATATTCTCAATTTTTTAATATTGTTATTTCAAAAAGAGACGATCGCGCCCGCGCTTATTTTATGCTTGACCCTGATGGAAAAGTAATTATGCCCATTGATTATGGTAAATACTGCCAAAATCTGAATGTCGGCAGTATTTTCAATAAAAACATCATTAAGTACTGGCGAAATAAAGTCTCTGAGGTCAACTATCTAGGAAATTTCGAATCAACTTTCAGAATTAAAACGGGTCGCCTACCAATCGAAGAAATATATAATAAAATTTGGCATAAAGCCAAAGATTATTATAAAAAAGGCCAATTCTATACTGAAGGCCATGCCGAATGGATAAATCGAGAAGCGATTGAACTGGCAAAAAAAGAGAATTTTGATCCTTCTATTTTTCTGCCTTTTGTATTTCTCCACGATATTGGTTACATAAAATCGGCCCACCGCAACCCCTTTAATAAAGAATCGCGCCTAACTCATATGCTCTATGGTGCAAAATACGCCAGGGATATACTAAAGAAGATGAAATACCCCAAGGAAAAAATCAAAGAAATTATTACCTATATTTCGGTTCATGATGATTGGGCGCTTGAGAACCATAGTCCGTATTGCCATAATATTTTTCTTGGCGCTTTCAATGATCTTGATTTTATTTCGATGTTCGCTCCTCAAGATTTCGAGGCAATGAAGAAAATTTTAAACAAAAGCGATAAACAAATGATAAAATTT
>JAPLVI010000011.1 GCA_026397195.1 Candidatus Berkelbacteria bacterium
TATTTGTTAGGTCGATACCCCGCTCTTTCTAAGATATCAGGGAAAAAGCTTAAATAATTAGTTTCATTGAAATTAATCGGCTAAAACTGTGCCTGATGTTCTGGAAAGGGCGGGGTCGTTCTAAAAATAAAACTAAAAACAAAAATTAAGGAGGAAAAGTGAAAAAAGTCATTATTGCCCTGATTGTCATTGTGCTTGTTTTGGGTATTGGTACAGGCGGTGTCCTTTTTTGGGGTCGTACTAATGCCAAAGCGGATACAGCCTATGCCGAAAAAGCCAAAACCCTGGTTAATGATTATGACAAGAAGTACACTGATAAGTATTTCGAAAAACAACTAGATGAGCAATTAACTGATGATACCAAGATCAACAAGGTTAAAGAAACTCTTGAAGATGCAAAAAAATTTTAACATCACCATTTCTAGCATCGACAATGCTATCGCCTACATGGATTACATGAAAACATTAGCCAAAGCTACTGTCGAGCTCGAAGCTGTTAATATGGGCGGGCAAATTTCATCTATTGAAGGTGCAGCTGCCCAGTTCGATCTGGCTAAAAAAGGCGTTGATAAAGCTATTAAGGAACTCGAAACTGCAAGCGTTCCTGATGCAATGAAAGATTTTAACGCTGAATTCAAAAAAGCATTGACCGAAATGTCAGCTACTCTCGATGGTATGTCAACTGCTTTGAAAGCAGGCGACATAGCCCTATTTGAAAGTTATACCTCAAAAATGGAATCTATCGTTAAAGATATGGAAAATATTACTATCCCAACTTCAAGCGCCGTAACCAAAAATATCATCTCAGCTGAAGACCAAAAGAAACTTGATGAGATTCCAGGAAAACTCACCACTGAAGCTAACACTTTTGCTAAAAAGACATTTGCTTTCTAAAAAAGAATATTAGATGAACAAAAATCGGGCGCACTTGCCCGATTTTTGTATTCATTCCCTATGCGGTTGCAAGAATGTAACCAGCTCTTTTATTCGAAAAAGGGCTGGTCGACCGATCGTTCCGTTGCCGGAACTTTCTCCCTAGAAAGGAGGTGATCCATCCGCAGATTCCCCTACGGATACCTTGTTACGACTTCGTCCCAGTCACTCGTATCACCTTGTTCGCCTAAGAGGCGAATTCCAGCGCTCTTATTCACCGTGGCGTAGCTGATCCACGGTTACTAGCGATTCCAACTTCATGAAGGCGAATTTCAGCCTTCAATCTGAACTGAGGGGCCGTTTTGAGATTAGCTCCATCTTGCGATGTGGCAACTCTTTGTCGGCTCCATTGTAGCGCGAGTGTGGCCCAAGGCGTAAGAGTCATGCTGATTTGACGTCATCCTCACCTTCCTCCCCGTTAACCGGGGCAGTTCCCGAAGACACTTGTAACTTCAGGGTAAGGGTTGCGCTCGTTATCCGACTTAACGGTACATCTCACGACACGAGCTGACGACAACCATGCAACACCTGTCACCTCGTTCCCGAAGGCACTCCGCCATTTCTGGCAGATTCGAGGGATGTCAAGCCTTGGTAAGGTTCTACGCTTGTCGTCGAATTAAACCTCACGCTCCACCGCTTGTGCGGGTCCCCGTCTATTCCTTTGAGTTTTAGCCTTGCGGCCGTACTTCCCAGGCGGTCGACTTAACGCGTTAGCTTCGATCCCCAGAGGGTCGATACTCTCAGAGATCTAGTCGACATAGTTTACAGCGTGGACTACCGGGGTATCTAATCCCGTTCGCTCCCCACGCTTTCGCATTTCAGCGTCAGATGAGACCCAGCAGACTGCTTTCGCCATTGGTGTTCCTTGCGATATCAACGGATTTCACCCCTACACCGCAAGTTCCATCTGCACCTGTCTCCCTCTAGACAAACAGTATCTCGCACAATTCTTTGGTTAAGCCAAAGGATTTGATGAGAGACTTATCTGCCCGCCTACATGCCCTTTACGCCCAATAAATCCGGATAACGCTTGCCTTCTACGTATCACCGCGACTGCTGGCACGTAGTTAGTCAAGGCTTACGCAGGGTTAAGTCAAGATTTCCTCCCCTGCTTGTGAACTTTACAACCCGAAGGCCTTCTTCGTTCACGCGGCGTCGCTGCGTCAGACTTTCGTCCATTGCGCAATATTCCCAGTTGCTGCCTCCCGTAGGAGTATGGGCCGTGTCTCAGTCCCATTGTGGGGGTCTCTCCTCTCAGAGCCCCTACCCGTCATAGCCTTGGTGGGCATTTACCCCGCCAACAAGCTGATAGGATGCAGGCACCTCCCCAACCGCCGGAGCTTTACTCTTGCGAGACTATGGGGGATTAGCTTTCCTTTCGGAAAGGTATACCCCAGTTGGAGTTAGTTTCCTACATGTTACTCACCCGTCCGCCGCTACCCCGAAGGGTCGCACGACTTGCATACGTTAGGCACGCCGCCAGCGTTAATCCTGAGCCAGGATCAAACTCTTCAAAAAGTTTTTTGGTCATCTACCGAGCTCTACAGCTCCGCTTGCTTCCCACGGGGAGCGGGAACTCAAGCTAGTATTTTTTAAAGTCTTGCTTCCAAGACTGTTTCTTGCAACCGCACAAAGAATGATTTTTGCACGGGCTTTGTTAAAGAACAAAAAATCTCCATGCGGAGACCAATTCACCCCTCTCGCCTTAACCTTGAATTAAATTATTGGTCTCCTTTCTCCTCTATAGGATTAATTTGACACCCATAGTTTAAAGCTTATTTTTTTCTTTGTCAAGAGGCAAATTTAAACAAAAAAGGGCTTACGCCTTTTAGCCAACCTTAAAAATTTTAATCCCCTCTTACCTAAACCCCTACACCAATAACCCCTAGCAAATAATATTTTGAATATTTAGTTTCAATGTCCAAAATCAAATCAATTAATTATCACCAAAAATTGGTGTGGGGGTAAATTTTACTTCTCTTTTTCTCCTTTTTTGATCGGCTGAAAAGAATTAGTAGGACACTCTTCGGAGTCTTGATCGGCTGAAACCATATGACCCGAACAAAGGCCTGTATCCGTGTCAATCGGTTTATAATACCTGCAATCTTTGCACACAGGCATAATCACCACCCCCCTCTAAATATTTAGTTTGCCGCTTTTATTTCATTAATGACCCAAGTGATTTCATCTTTTAGCTCTTTATCTTTTTCTCGAGTATAAAATTTGCGCAAAGCTTCGACTGAATCATAATCGGCAATTTTACCCAATGACCACAAAATAACTTCTTTGACTGAACTTTTGGCTTTTTTATAAAATCTCAAAAGCATAGGTGCAGCATTTTTAATTTTCATGCGGCCTAAAATATAGGCGGCTTCCTTTTGCGCCTCTAACCCATAATGATCTTCTTCTAAAACGACTTCAAAATCTTTGACAATCGTTTCGTCCTCCATTTTAGAAAGTGCCCAAATTATCATGCGTACTACATCCTTGTCGTGTTCTAGATACAAAGCTTTGGCGAGCGCGGTTTTTGCTTCCTTAAGTTTCTTTTTTCCCAATTCCCAGGCTGCCTCGCGCCTGACATCCGGATCGGGGTCGCCCTCAAGCGCCCGCTCTAAAAATTCAATCACTTCTTTGTCGCCGACCTCGCCCAAGGCCCAAACCGCCATTTTTCTGACCGGTTTTGATTGATCAGCAATTAAAACATCAACTAATGATCCTGTCGCTTTAGGATTTCTTAAACTGCCTATCCCCCAAGCTGCTTCAACCCGAACTTCGGGTGAAGAATCCGAAAGCATAGTCGCCTCGAGGGCTCCCAGCGCTTTATCTGATTTTTTCATATTGCTGATGGCCCAAGCCGCTTTGCGGCGAAGATGAGTATTTGAACTTGAAGATAATACTTCAACCAAAGCCTTGATTGAAGATTCATCAGCCAGATGTCCCAAAGCAGAGATAATTTCGGATAGAATATCTTCATCTCGGGAATGATGCAATTCTTTAACTAAGCTATTTACAACGCTTGAATCTCCCTCAACTTTTGAGAGTTGCCAGGCGGCAGTCAGTTTATCGGCTTTCTTACCTAATCTTAAATCACGAATCAAGTCCTTGACCGCTTTTTTATGCGATAAAGAATCAATTTTATCTTTTTTCTCTTCCGGCTCTAACCCCTTTTCATCCGGAGTTAATCCTAAATCATCAAAATTAAGCCCAAAATCGGACATCAGTCTCCTTTTCTTTTTTCCATTATATCACAACAATTTATTCAATAGTTACTTCGACAACGTTGGGCAAGAAATTGACCACGCCAATGCCCATTGGTACTTTAATATTATCATTCTTT
>JAPLVI010000004.1 GCA_026397195.1 Candidatus Berkelbacteria bacterium
ATGGATAGGCGGCCCAGATGTTGTTTATTATTTACAGGGATTTAGGCCAGAAAAGACAATTGACCCAGAGTTTGAAAATATAAAACCATATACAAACGAATGGCTGTTGGAGATAAAAAAGGAAATTTCTCCATATTTTAAACTTTGCGAAGTTAGATAATGGTTTTCTCTCCCTCTAAAATACTTTTTTATCTCTGTATCAGTGTTATTATCGGAGTGTTTGTTAGGTCTATATTTTTAATTCCCCAGCCATATGTGCTTGGTTTTTTGTTTATAGGAGTTATACTAATTTTTATTTCATTCGTAATCCGTGAAAATCTGTTATTTATACGTATAAATCCGGTAGTAATAGGGTTTTGTTTGGTCTTTTTCTTGTTGGGCGTCTGCCGGTATCAGTCGGTTGATTCCAACCTCCATAACAGCGGGTTAGAACAATACAACCAAAAAGAGATTGCATTAGTCGGCAGGGTTATATCAGAGCCAGATGTTAGAGAAAACGCCACGCAATTAACTGTTGGCGTTGAGAAAATATTATATGACAAAAAGATTATTTTTGTTTCAGGAAAAATTTTGGTTGGGACGAATAAATACCCATCGTATAATTATGCAGACATTGTAGAGGTAACGGGCCTTTTGAAAACCCCAGAAGCGTTTGAAGGATTTGATTACCAAAATTATTTGGCTAAAAAAGGTATTTTTTCTGTGATTGATTGGCCTGAAGTTAAAATTTTATCAAAAGAAAATTATTCTAATGTTTTTCAATTTTCTTACGGGCAACTTTTAAAATTTAAAAACAATATTAGGGAAAATATCAATAAAAGTTTTTCTTTTGTAGAAAGCAAATTATTGGCCGGAATACTTTTAGGGGACCAATCAAGTTTTTCTCAGGACTTTAAGGACAAATTAAACATTACTGGATTGCGTCATATTACAGCTGTTTCTGGTATGAATGTGGCAATCCTGTGTAGTGTGTTAATGAGTTTGTTTTTGGGGTTGGGATTATGGCGGGGACAAGCCTTTTATCTCACTTTGTTTTTTATATTTTTGTTTGTTTTGATGATTGGTTTTCAAGCAAGTGTAATCAGGGCCGGGATTATGGGCTCAGTTGTGCTTTTAGCCCAAAAAGTTGGCAGATTGCCTAATAGCACGAGAATCATTGTGCTTACAGCTGCTATTATGGTTTTAATAAATCCAATGATTTTAGTTTGGGATGTTGGGTTCCAATTGTCGTTTTTGGCAATATTGGGAATTGTTTTACTAACAGAACCATTTAATAATCTTTTAAAATTCATTCCACAAGAAAAGTTTATAAATTTAAGAAGCGTGATTTCCGCCACCCTATCAGCCCAAGTTTTCACACTGCCGATACTAATTTATAACTTTGGTAGAATTTCTTTAATTTCTACAATAACCAATATCTTGGTTGTGCCAATGGTGGATTTAATAATGATTTTTGGTTTTATTTTTGCGCTTTTGAGTTCGGTTTGGTGGGTTTTGGGCTGGGTGTTTATCTGGCCCTGCTGGCTGTTGCTTGCTTATGTAATAAAAGTAATAAATATATTTTCTAAACCATGGGCAATAAAATCATTTGAGAATGTCCATTGGTTGTGGTTAGTAATTTTATATCTTATCTTGGCCGGTGTAGTCATATGGGTAAAGAGGCGTGCCCGACTAAAGTTTTTAGATTATTAATTGAAACCGCGCATCAAATAAAAAGCCACAAAAAGCTTACGTTTCGTGGCAAATTTTTTTGATATTATTTCTTTCCTTATCTCTTAGGGAAAGTTGGAGGCTTGGATTCTTTTGATGTACCAGTTGGCGGAGGCGTTGTAGCGCCAGCTTTTTCCCTTCTAATTGCTTCATAAACTTCTTTTCGATGAACTGGTATGTGCGGAGGTGCCTGAATCCCGAGGCGGACTTTTTCGCCACGAATATCAACAATTGTAATTTCAATATCATCGCCAATTATAACAGTTTCATCGCGTTGTCTTGAAAGTACTAACACTTTTTCTCCTTATTTATAGTATATGCAATGACTTTTATTATTTTTAATACGGTTTTTATAAACGCCAGCCAGTAAAAATGGATTAAGCCCAAAATATAT
>JAPLVI010000120.1 GCA_026397195.1 Candidatus Berkelbacteria bacterium
GAAATTATTATCATCTGCGAAAATAAACTGATTATCAGTTAGAGTTATTACTGGAAATTTAGTTGTTTTTTTGCCGGCTTCGACTATTTCTTTATATTGACTCAAATAATGGCAGACGACAATAAAATCGACTAGGTTTAAAGCGGTTAAGTCCTTAAGATTAACTATATTTTTATCTGCATGTTTCCAGCAAGCTGCTTCAATAGTTGGACACGCAATATAGCTGCCTGCGCTTGAGCCGATATATACTCTTCCCTTTCTCACTAATTCTCTTGCGACTTTATCAAACCCACTCTTTTTAATTTCGTTTAAGAGATAAAAAGTATTACCTCCGGCCACAAAAATAATATCAAATTTTGAAAGCGTTTGTCTTGTCTCGTCTTCGGTTTTATTTTTTAGGTCAAAATCTTCTACTTGGAATTCGAGTTCAACCAATTTATCTCGGTCAGCATCCATCCAAGGCTTATTATCACCATATGGGTCACCGGCTGTTGGAATAAAAGCTAATTTAAGCTTTTTCGTCGGCTTTGGCAACATAGCCGCTATCTTGCCCATAACTTTCTGAGCTTGTGATGTTAAAAATATTTTCATATCAAAATCTTACCAAAAAACCTATCACTTTAACAGGCTTTCGACGGAATATCTTGCTTTTTTGGCAAAGTGCTCCTAAGATGGCATTAATCTCAGGCTGCTGGTTGCCTAAACCAGTATAACCCTACGGGGTTGCCCTAAGGAGGGCATAAGATGAGAATGGAAGCCGAGCTGGAAAAGCAGGGCTACTTACCCCTGCTGCAGATACATCCCTGGGGTAGTATGATCGGGTTCCTGCTGGGGTGGATACACAAGACTCGGGAGCCGATCTGGTTGTCACCGCTTGAGGCATACCACTACGTCGTTGACGACAAGGGGGATTACGGCAGCTTCATTGCCCCGGGAGCTCCCAATGGAGAGCTTCGTCTGCTACGTGTGGTCACCAGGAAAGGGTGCTCCAGCGACGCCCTCATGGTTGCCAACGACTTCGTCTGTGGGGCTCTGAAGCATGCAGTGTACCATCCTCACGACAAGGTCGTATCGGTCTCCAACGCTGGGAGGACGCGACCTCAAGCTCTGGAGAGTGAAGCACGTCCTTCCTGCCTCTGTCCCTGACCCTATCCAGGAGATATACGTGGCCTTTGAGTGCGACCTGCCGCAAGATCCAAACCTGGGCAGCCTGGTCGAGGCGCTTCTCGAGCAACGGGACGGTGCCCACGACAAGGTCCTGCATGACAAGGCAGGTCAGATGCAGTCGATGGTGAGGTCTTCACGCGGCCAGGGCGAGGTCAGATACATCAGGGTGTAACCCAGCACAATGAGGCAGTGCCTCGACTAACCCTCGAGGCCTGCCTCTCTTTTTTATTCAAAAAGCCGTTGCCCATCTCCTTCAAACTAGTCCTCATAAAAAATTTAACCCGATCCCCCTAAGCTGTTCACTACTCTACTATATAGTACGATAGTGTTAGAATAGGCTAGGAAGAACACGCGAACCCTTTGTTTTAAAATGAATCTTATTGACCGTCACTGGACTCATTCCCATCATTATCTCGATTTCTTGATAGGTCTTCCCCTGACTTAAAAGCTTAGCAGCATAATAACGGCGTGAAAGATCCTTGATTTCTGACGACGACATTAAGTCTTTGAAAAACTGCTCAAAATCATTTCGGTTTTTGAATTTTTCCACCGTGGCAAAAAACTCTTTTCTTGCTTTTTGATCAATTCCCTTAATGGGCATAACAAAAAGATTAATTATATATCCTAATTTTATCACTACTCTACTATATAGTACTGTAGTGATAAGAATAAGTCGAGAACGACAAAAGATTGTCTCTGCTCCTACAAAAAATATATTTAGAGTTCATTTCAGAAACAACTGAAATCTTAATTTATTTTTTCCTCTTTCTTAGTACCGAATTAATAAGCCGAATGGCGTTGATTTTGATGAAACCTTTAGAATCTCTTTGATCAAAGCCGCCTGCCATATCCATGCTCGATTGGCTCTGGTCATAGAGCGAACATTTAGATTCTCTGCCGATGACCTGAATATTGCCTTTATAGAGCGAAAGGCTTACTCTGCCGGTGACAAATTCCTGGGTTTTATCAATCATTGTTCTTAAAATCTCCATTTCCGGGGAAAACCAGAAGCCATAATAAACAAGTTCAGCAAACTTGGGCATAAATCCATCGCGAAGATGCATTACTTCCCTATCCATCGTCAATCCTTCTAAGTCCCGATGAGCGATTTGCAGGATAGTGCCAGCCGGAGTTTCATAGACTCCGCGGGATTTTATGCCGACAAAACGATTTTCAACCATATCTATTCTGCCCACGCCGTTCTTACCACCGATTTGATTAAGATAAGTAAATAATTCCAAGGGTTTTGTTTTGACCACGCCGCTTTCCAGATTTTTAACTCTAACCGGAATACCCTTTTTAAAATCAATAGCAAGTCTAGTCTCTTTGTTAGGCGCTTTACGCGGAGAAACCGTCATTTCAAACATCCCTTCGCTTGGCCTGAGTGTGGGGTCTTCCAGAATGCCCGCCTCATAGCTGATATGCATTAGATTGGGGTCAGAACTCCAGGGTTTATCTTTGGTCGCCTTGACCGGTATGCCGTTTTTCTTGGCATATTTGATCAGATCCTGTCTGCCCTGGAATTTTTTAAGAAATTCGTCTTCTTTCCAGGGGGCGATTACTTGAACGCCAGGATAAAGGGTATGGTAAGTAAGTTCAAACCTAACTTGGTCGTTACCTTTGCCGGTGGCGCCGTGAGCCACGAACTTCGCCTTTTCCTTTTTGGCAATTTCAATCTGCTTTTTGGCAGTTAGAGGTCGAGCCAGAGATGTCCCCAAAAGATAGCGGCCCTCATAAACAGCATTAGCCTTCAAGACTGGGAAAATAAAATCAGTAACTAATTCCTCTTTCAGGTCTTCAATATAAACTTTTGACGCGCCAGTTTTAAGCGCTTTTTCCTTAACGGCTTTAAAGTTTTCCTTTTGACCGAGGTCAGCCACATAGGCGATGACCTCATGGCCCGACTCTTTCAACCATTTCAAAATAACGGAGGTGTCTAACCCCCCGCTGTAGGCAAGAACTACTTTCTCTTTTTCTTTAGGCATAAAATAATTATTTAGTGATTTTTTTATATGAATAATCAGAGTAGAACTTTGGCGATATCTTAATACAATTGATTCGAGTTTGTCAAGAGTTTAAATTCCTGCCCGCCATCAGCCGCGCTTCAGGCGTTGGCAGGCGGGTCTAACAATGATAGTACCAGAGTTTTTATTCCAAATCCTGTGACCGCGGAAATGGGATATATGGTTGATTTTGTGGCTTTTTTAAGTTTTTTTGCCTTCTTTAGTAATATCTTTTCGTTAACGGCATCAATCTTATTGAGAACGACTATCTGTTTTTTCTTGACAAGCTTGGGTGAATAGCTAACCAGTTCGTTATTCACTTCCTGATAGTCTTTAACCACATCATCAGATTGACCATCAATAATATGAATTAAAGCCTTACATCTTTCAATATGTTTTAAAAATCTTATCCCAAGGCCTTTTCCTTCGTGCGCTCCTTCAATCAAGCCGGGGATATCCGCCAAAACGAGTGATTTTTTGCTTTTGATTCCTAATTCTCTAAACTCTAAAACGCCTAAATTTGGCTGTAACGTAGTAAATGGATAAGCGGCGATTTTTGGCCGGGCGTGGCTAAGTCGCGAAAGAAGAGTAGATTTGCCAGAATTAGGCAAACCAATAATACCAATGTTGGCGAGTAATTTTAATTCCAACTCTAAAGTCTTCAATTCACCTTTTGTCCCAAGTTGTCTAATACGTGGCGCTTGGCGCACTGAATTCTTAAACCAACAATTGCCGTGACCACCTTTACCCTCTTTGGCAATCTCAATTTTTGTCCCTTTTTTTACTAGATCAATCTTTTTTACCAGGTTATCCTTTTCAAAAATTTTAATATGCGTTCCCTGAGGAAAATATAAAATCAAATCTTCGCCGGATTTTCCTTTGCGTTCATTTTTGCCGCCATTTTGACCCGGCATGGCTTTAAATAATTTTTGTCGACGATAATCATATAGAGTTGTCATCCGTGGAGAAACTTCCACCCAAACACTCCCGCCATTACCCCCATCTCCGCCGTCCGGACCTCCTTTGGGTTTTGTCCGTTCACGTCGAAAAGAGATGATTCCATCACCGCCCTTACCCGCCCTAACCTCAATTTTCGCCTCGTCAACAAACATATTTCATACGAATTACTCTAATTATACTAATTATTCTAATTGCTCTAATTATACTAATTGCTCTAATTAACCAAATTAATTATACGAACTATACGAATTATTCTAATTATACTAATTGTTCTAATTATACTAATTAATTATACGAATTATACGAATTATTCTAATTGCTCTAATTAACCAAATTAATTATACGAACTATTCCAATTATTTTTAATTGACTTAATTACTAACGCTTTTGGATCGGATTTTATTGAGTATGGAATTAAATATTAAATTCAACTCTTTTGCTTCTTGAGCAAGTAATATTGCTTCTCTTTTTACTCCGGGTACTGCAGTAATGACCATTTTTAACCAAAACTTAGTTTCCCGAGCTTCTTTCTTACAGATACCTATCTTATGCTGAAAATCCTTAGATGACAAGGCATCGTCGGCTTCACTATAATTAGCCCCAATACTGGTTCCACTTCTTACTAATTGAGAAACAATGGGTCTAGTAATCGACGTCAAGGGAATTTTTTTGGAGAACTTAATTACCTCTTCGGCAAATCTTTCTGTTCTTGATGCTAGATCATAGATTTTAGCAGTCATTTTTCCATTAAATATTAGGTTTTTAGAATAATTAGAATAATTAGAATAATTAGAATAATTAGAATAATTAGAAATTAG
Organism: Candidatus Berkelbacteria bacterium; assembly: GCA_026397195.1. Taxonomy (GTDB): domain Bacteria; phylum Patescibacteriota; class UBA1384; order JAHJRZ01; family JAHJRZ01; genus JAHJRZ01. Next base: position 4,949 of record JAPLVI010000120.1, read on the forward strand.
AACGATTAGTGTAAATATGCAAGGGGATTGAGACGTGCTGGCCCTAAATGTATCTCAAAATGCAAATGAACTCCGGTTGAATTACCAGTTGTGCCCATAATGCCTACCTGTTGACCTTGAGAGACTCTCTGGCCCTGAGAGACATTAAGAACCCTCATATGACCATAACGAGTCTGAAAACCATTGCCGTGGTCAATTAAGACGGTATTGCCATAGCCATAATTCCAACCATAAGCCGCCTGAACCACCACCCCACCATCAGAAGCAACAATAGGGGGAGAAGCACCACCAGCGCAGATATCAATTGCTGGATGGCCGCGTCGCATTCCCCCGCAAACGTTGCCCGAAGTTGGCCAAATAAAAGTTCCAGAAGGTACGGTTGGACCAGTGGCGGATGAAATTGCCCCCTTAACTTTTCCTTTTGTGGTGGCGACCTTGGGTGTAGGCGAAGGTGTTTTGGCTGGTTTGCCTGCGGCTATTAAAATTTTCTGACCGGCAAATACAGTTGAGGGATCAGAGATAGCATTGGCGGCTAGTGTTTCATCAAAATTGCCACTATATTTTTTGACTAATCCATCAAGCGATTGCCCTTTCTCAATAACTACCGTCATACCATCGCGAGGAGGAATCAAAATCGTAGCTCCGGGCTGCAAGAGATTAGGATTTTTAATATCTGGGTTAGCCCATAGCACAGATAAAGACGAGACATCAAATTTTGCGCCAATATGTGATAAAGTTTCTCCTCCCATAACCTGATAAGCAAGGTAGGCGGTTCGGATTGAGGGGGTAATACTTTGCTCGGGACTCTTTTCTGTAGCTAGTCCGGATGGTGCTAAAATATAGCTCTCATCAGAGGCAACCATTGTCTCTGCTCCAGAAAGCTGGATAATCATCTCATTATCTTTTTCGTTGATGAAGGGTGTATATGGATCAGTGCTAATTGCAAAATCCGCATATTCGGACGGTTCAATTGAATCTTGAGATAATTCAGAATTATGGAAACCTTGGTCTTGAGCAAAGACCGATGAGCTAATGACAACACAGGAAAGAATGGCAATACCGAGAGGGTAATCTTCTAAAAAAGACAATCGTCACCCGAAAATAAATTTGGAGATTAAGAGATATCTTTTTAAGGTTGAATATAGAGCGCATTCGCTCCCCTAAACCTAAAAAAGCTACTTTCGAGTAGCTTCCATCGAGGTTCTCATTTTCAAGGCTCTCTTTCTTTGCTTGTCGGTTTTGGCGCCATTTGGCAAAAAAATTGAATCTTTTTAAAATACGACCTCCAAAATTAAACGCCTACCAGTATACGGCAAAGGGTTGCATTATGTCAACCCCTTTTTTAGTTACCAAATTTGAGATATTTTTTATTTCGAAACAATAATTTCGTCTACCACCCCGTATTTTTCGGCTTCGCGGGCGGACATATAGAAATCACGGTCAGTGTCTTTTTCAATGCGGGCCAGTGATTGGCCGGTATTATGAGCTAAGATTTTATTCAATTGTTTTTTGATGCTTAAAACTTCACGCGCTTGAATTTCAATATCCGTCGCCTGACCTTTGGCGCCGCCCATCACTTGGTGCAAAAGAATTTTAGAATTGGGTAGAGTGTAGCGTTTGCCACGCGCTCCCGAAGACAAAAGAAATGCTCCCATTGAAGCAGCAATACCAATACAAATTGTCGCTACATCCGGTTTGACATATTGAATTGTGTCATAAATCGCTAGGCCAGCATAAACTGAACCGCCCGGCGAATTAATGTAAAGCTGAATATCTTTGCTGGAATCGTCTGATTCCAAAAACAAAAGCTGGGCGATAATTAAGTTAGCTGATGCATCATCAATCGGCCCACCCAAAAAAACAATTCTCTCTTTTAATAAGCGCGAATAAATATCAAAGGCCCTTTCGCCAAAACTTGATTTCTCAACCACCGTAGGAACCAAATACTGTGCCTTGGTAATTTTAGATTTCTTCATATTACCTCCTAAAAATTGTTATTCTATTTATCATTATATCAAAAAAAGAACTTAATCAAAAGATTAAGTTTATAATCATTGACTATTACTTATTATTATGTTATCTTTTGGCTGACCGAATCGAGGACGTGACTCCATCACTAATAAGGGAAGAGGTGCTCTGCCTATGAAAAGGGGTGTAAGAATCGCACGCATCCCTGGGCCGTATGTCGCTGGTGGCTACAAGACGGTCCCGCAGTTGTTCTGGGGTAACACTGTTCTGACGGTTGATCCCGACTGCGGCATGGACTTGCTCTGGATCGAAGGCGCGCCAAGGCCATTCCTCGATCCACGTGTCATCGGCCGGGTGACAGACCCTACTTCGCGCCTCGCCATGGCATCTCTCCTTGACGGAGGGCTCAAGGGCCTCTCGGCGTACACCCAGACGCCTCTGGCCGGCTTTCAGTCGGGTGTATCGAGCCTCCACCACGGTCTCATCGGGCAACCGCCCGATGACCTGAGCTTCTGGGTGAGCACGAGCGACGATGAGGTGAAGGTCGGAGCGAACTACACCGTCGGCACGGCCATCACCGGCAACTCCGCTCTCGCCCAGCGGCTTGCCGTCCAGCAGACTGTCAAGATGAGCACCGTCCCAGCTACTGAAGAGGGACCCGAGATACTGACGATCAGCCGCCAGGCACGCTACGAAGCGATCGTGGAGTCGTGGCTGTATCTCGTCGACCACCCGAATTACTACATCCTGCCGGAAGACGTGATCCGCTTCAACACCCAGGGTCGCTGGCACGTGTGCGACCGCGACGGCACCACCCCGCCGGGGCAGAACGCCTTCCTCGGGCTCGCTCCCGAAGTTCTGGGCCGCAACATCGAAGAGCGCTGCTTCTTCGGCTGGCTGGAACCTAACGACGACGACGAGATCTCACTCCTCGTCTACAACCCCACACGAGGGAGCATCGGCTTCACCTACGCTGTCAGCCCTAACTACCCCTCCTGGGTCATGATCTGGTCCAGCCCCAGCTGCGACCTGCCCGGGCTCGGTGTCGGTTCCATCGAGTACGGGATGCTACCCCTCGGCGCTGAGCGCTGCCATGAACTCGGCCTGGTCAAGCTTCTGCCTGCGGGGGATAGGGTGTGGCGTAACTGCAACATCAGCTTCCTCCCCACTGAGGAGGATGCCCAGCGGTTCGCCTCTCAGCACAAGATCGACCTCGCGTCCGAGAACTACCCCGTCGAGATCAAGCCGGACTGGGATGACTCGTCAATCTACGACCTCAAACGCTGCACCTTCAAGACCCTGCGCCAGGCCGCAGGCCTCTAGCGAGGGCAGAACCTCGACGTGCTGCGCTATCCTGCGCTCCCATCTAACCAGATGCCGGAGCGCATTTTTTATATTAGGAGTCCCTAAAAGCTATACGCTAAAACCTAGTCCCTATTTTTTATTGAGTTCTACAATTTTATCGATCGTCTTTCGATTTTTAACCATATTTTCAATATAACGCTGGCCATCTTCGCCCTCATAGGTTTTAACCAAATCTGACTTTTTAATTCCTTGCTTCATTCCTTCATTAATAAGTCTATTAATTTCAGCATCTATTTCGGTTGCAGTAATTTCAATTTTTTCCGCTTTTGAAATTTCAGAAAGAGTTAGACCAATACGAACATTCTTTTCTGCCTGAACAATAAAGTCTTTATCTAAAT
>JAPLVI010000116.1 GCA_026397195.1 Candidatus Berkelbacteria bacterium
GAGTACGAACTGACCGTTCCTTTTATACTCAAGAGGGGGATTTTTTTAAGTTCAACCCTGCCGGCATTATATAAATAAGTCTGCAGTTTCTGGTCAAACTTAATTTCACCGCAATTGAAAGTTTGGGGGGTGTAGGTTTGATAATCCGGATGGGTGTAAGTTACAGTATAGGTTGTATTTTTTGAGTTACAGTCGGGAGTCGGCTGAAGCAGATCTTCTGCCACAAGATTAGCCCTTTTAAGATTAACTTTGTCATATTTCGTCTCATCAGCCGGCTGGTCAGTTGATGTTTCTTCCCAACCATAGACATTATTGATAATGGGATTAGGCGATATTTCAACCTTAGCACCCCCGACCAACGAATTAGTGTTTGCTGCATCAACTATCTCTGCTATAAAGGTAAATTTAGTAGAATCTGGTTGGGTTGAGGGGCTGGGGCTTGAAGAATTGGAAGGAGTTGGGGTTGGGCTTGATTTTTTGGTTAAAGTAAAATTAAGCGTCGTTTCTTGTCCGGCAGAGATGATGGCAGTGCTGTGCGCGTCTTGGTAATCATTGCGCCTCACCTTGACGTCATAAGTGCCAGGATTAATATCAGCAATGCCGTAATCTCCCTGGGCATTTGAGAAGCCGGTTTTGTCATTGCTAACATAAATAAAGGCGCCGTTAATGGGATTTGTTGTCCCCGATTCGGTTACTCTGCCCTTTAGCTTTCCTTTGGTCAAATCTTGAGCAATCGGGGTGACGGTAAAATCGGTATTATACTTATTGCCTGAACTGACTGATAACTGCCGATACTCAGGGCTGACGCTGTGATAAGGTTTGCTCGCTTTTAGATAAAGGGTGTGATTTTGAAAAGCAAGATCTTGATAAATCAAATGACCGTTACTCTGCGTCTGGCCAACGGAAGAATAATTTTGGTTGTCGCTTGAAACGAGAATATCGACAAAACCAACAGTATTGTTGTTTGAGTCGTGAGTAAAAATATCAATCTCTGCCGGGCCGGTATCAGCCCAACCGGCGAACTTGCCAGAGCTGAATCCCCAAATAGCAACTCCCGCTAAAATTAGAACCAAAAAAACTACAATACTCACAATAATTTTTTTTCTCATAGAATAATTAATAATTAGTTTACAAACTAAACCTATTATAATACACCTAGCGATTTAACTCCTCGATCGCTTTATCTAATTGCGGGTCACGGTCGGCTTTGATATCATCATCAGTTAAGTCAACCTCGATATCAGGTTTTATCCCCTCGCCATTAATCGCCGTTCCATTGGGCGTCAGCCATTTGGCAATCGTAATTTTAAGAGACAATCCGCCCCCAACTGTATCCAATTCCTGCACTGAACCTTTACCAAAAGTCTTTTTGCCGACAAGCGTTCCTTTTTTATAATCTTGAATCGCGCCAGCCATAATTTCAGAGGCTGAGGCCGAGCCCTCATTGACTAAAACTACTAAAGGATAATTGCCAAGTACGGCCGCACCCTTGGCTTTATATTCTTGTTTTTGACCATTTTTTTGTTCTTCATAAACAATTGCTCCATCTTCGATGAAGATGCTTGAGATTTCAACTGCACTATCTAAATAGCCACCCGGGTTATTACGTAAGTCAACAATAACACCTTTGATATTTTTATCAGCTTTGATTTCATTAGCATGCTTTCTAACAAGTTCATTTGTATTTTCTCCAAACTGGCGAATCCGGATTATACCGATATCACCCTTGGTCTCATACATTACATCAGTGTCTTTAATTTCAGCCCTTTCGATATTAAATTCCTGAACTTGCTCTAACCCTTGACGCATTACCGTAAGTTTGACCTTTGTCCCTGGCTTGCCACGGATGGCGGCGACCGCTTCATCAAAAGTCATTTTAGTTGCATCTTTATCATCAATTTTTAAAATGATATCTTTGGGTTTTAAGCCTGCTTTTTCTGCTGGAGAATCTTTAAGCGGGGCTAGAACCATCAAATTTCCGTCACGTACCACCAGCTCAACTCCAATCCCCCCAAATGTGCCGGAAAGTTCGTCTAAGAGCTTACTTGATTGTTCTGGTTTGAGAATCATTGAGTAAGGATCGCCTAACCCTTCCAGTATGCCATTGATTGCGCCTTCAACTAGTTTCTCATCATTTATCTCGCCAACATATTTTTGGTGAACCACGTCCCAAACTTTCCAAAAAAGAGAAAAATCTATTTCTTTGGGTTTTCCTTTATCCTGATTTATTACCTTATAGCCTACTGTTGGATGGAGATAATCACCAATTCTACCTGCACCATATCCGAAGCTGTAGCTTGCCACAATTAGAATCAAACATCCAAGAACAACTAAAAAAACTTTTAAGCCCTTTTTCATCGGAAAATAGCCTGAATGCCCGACAAGATTGGTATGAAGGCAGGTAAATGCAGCGGAGCTGCAACCTTGCCGACAAACCCGCCCTGATGCCCCGCCATTGGCGGGGTCGGGTTTATCTTCAAGCTCTCCTTTCTTCTATATTTTAACATAGAAAATTTCAGTTGACAGCAAATTATTTAAAAAGATTTGACACCCAGCGTCCTCTTGATAAAATGGAATTAATAATAATTAGGTGGGGATAACCACCAAGGGAGGATTTTATGCAGAAGATTTATGCCATTGTGGTAGGTATTATCCTGATTGTCGCTGGCATCTGGGGGATCACTTCAAGTATTGTCGCTCTCTGGATTTCAATTGTGGGCATCGTTCTTGGTGCAATTGGCGTTATCGTTGGCTTTTTAGGCGAGGGTGAAGAGGAAGTATAGGTGAATCGAAAAAAGCCCCAGCTCTTTTCACGTAAAGGGCTGGGCTTTTTGATTTATCTAAATACTACTCTTCTTTATCTTCTTTTATATATTCAACGGCAAAGGGTAATTCAATCACCGCGCCGAGAAGAATAATCCACCATGAAAGACCGGCAAAATAATCAGAGAAGAAAGAGCCAATACCAAAGGCAATCAAAAAAATGCCGAGGTAGGTTAGGACTATCCAGTGGCCGCGCATCACGGAGAATTTGCGTAAGAATTTATCTTCCCAGGTCTTGAAGCGCAAGCCACGATAAGCGCTCCAGACACCAAAAAGAACACCAATAAACAAGGAAATAATCAGATGGGGCACAAAAACACCGCGGTAAAAAGCATCAAGTTGATCGTAATCCAGCTGATCTAATCCAAGAGCCCTACCATCAGTCCGAGCAACCCAGGCCTCTAAACCAAAACGGCAAATTAAATGGATAATAAAGGCAAAGGCCAGGCCAAAAATAATCCAGGCCGCATAACGTTTAAATTGATACATAATTCCTCCTTATTAATATCAAATATTTATTATATTAAAATTATTACTATTCAACGTGTAAAGCTTCGAGTGGTGAGAGCTTGGCCGCACGCCTAGCCGGATAAATACCGGTAATAACACCAATGAAAATTGTCAGTCCTAAAACAATGAGAGAGAGTTGATAAGGAGTAACAAAAATCTCCATTCTATTATTACTGCCA
>JAPLVI010000105.1 GCA_026397195.1 Candidatus Berkelbacteria bacterium
CCCGGAAGAGAAATGGCTGTTTTGGATTTTTTGGTCGATGCGGCCGGGTCCTTTTTTTCTTTCTATTTGATTTGGGTTTTAAAAGTAAAAGGTTTCAAAAGCCGATAGCTAGGCCAAAAAATATTTGTTATAATAAAGACAAACCTTTAAGCCAATATATGAAGGAGAGGCAAATTTTTAGGGTTAAATATTTTAGTGCGAACAAACCGCTCAAGATTTTGCGTAGAGGAAAAAAGAAAACGATTGATCTCGTGAAATCTTTTAAGTGTGCTGTTGTAAATTTCATTGCCTTTTTTAAAAGTGAGCCAAAACGAAATCATCCCAAGTTTCATTTCTCTTTTATGCGTTTGCGCTCAGCCACAATTTTGACCTTGATTGGTTTAATGCTGGCCAGTTTTTTGAGTTTTGCTGGGGGCGGAATATTTGCCGGTGTCAGCAACTCGTGGGTAATTGCCCCAGATACTCAACTTGGAACCGCGACTGTCTCTGATCTACAATCCACAGGCTACGGCGCAGTCGAGCTGGAACGGTCTTTTAATAAAACAATGGATGATGTCCGTATCCCTTACGACCGCTCGACCAGGCGGCAACAGTATCCTCGATCTATCACCACAGCAGATGGTAACATGTATGTCGTTTGGCACGAAGTAAACGGCAATGAAGTTGGAATTCAGAAATTTAACTCAACAGGCGTCAGGCAATGGCAATATGACAAATTGGCTTTTGGCAGCGCCTGTGCTCAACCAACAGGAACATTTAGTAATGTGACCGCAATTGCTGCTTATGGTAATGATGTAATTGTTGTTTCCGGTTGCCATAATGCAGTCACAGGATTTAATGAGATTTACGCGCAAAGACTTAATTCCTCTGGGGTTAGACAGTGGGTCCCAGAAGTAAGAGTCAATGATAATACTACCAGAAATAAAATTGATCCGGAGGTAGCAGTAATTGGCAGTAATATTTTCGTCGCTTGGTCAGATGAACGAACTTTGGCTGGCACATACCAGCTTTATGCACAAACTTTGGATTTAAGTGGCAACATAACTATTGCCGGTGATCAAGCGCTGGTGACTCCGGGTGTCAATTTGGTTGGACCTTATCTAAACAAAACAAGTTCCGATAAATTGCTTTTGACCTATGCCAACTCAGCTGACAATAATATGTATGGCATACAATATAACACCAGCTGGGTACCGGAGTGGGGTCCGAACCAAATTGGGTGGTTGAGATTAGCACCTTCGGTTAGCAAAGGCCAAATTGCAACCACCGTCATTGGCGATAATAGTTATCATTTTTTCCGTGCTAATTATGCAGTAAATCTTCGCGTTTGGGGACAAGCGCTAGATTCAAGCGGCAATAAATTGTGGAATGGGGGCGCAGATCTAAGGGTGGGCTTTACAGTCTTGCCCTCAAGAATACAATCGTGGAATGATGGGACTAATCCTTATTTTGGTGTTAGCGAATTTTCCGGGGCGCCTGATGATAGGCCTTATGGTAAAAAAGTTAAAGCCGCCGATGGCACTGTTCTTTGGGGTGGTAAAGACGACCCCGAACCCCCGCTAGCGGTTGGTCCGAATGTTGCTCCTCATCAGCTCAATTTTTGGGTCACTTACAACAATGGCTATAATTATGTTTTTTACGACAGGCTTCCTGCGGCAACAACTTATTTTGAAGATATTTATTACAATCGTTTTGATACTAACAATAATAATAATTATCCGGCTGATTTATTAGTAAATCAGGATTTTGAATATGCCGATCAGGATGTGGTTAACCTGGTTAAAGATGGCGGTGGAAATATTTTTGCTACTTGGCGAGATAGCGTCTTCCCCGGGATTAATGACCATATCCACGCTAATCTTTTTAATTCATCCGGAGTTCGTCAGTGGGCAAATGATACAACGGTTAATTCAAGCGGGGTTGATCCCA
>JAPLVI010000063.1 GCA_026397195.1 Candidatus Berkelbacteria bacterium
GGGATGGGAATTGATAGATTCACCATGATCTTGACTAATCAATATTCTATAAAGGAGGTTATCGCTTTCCCATCATTAAAACCCAAGCACATTCATTCAAAGCAAAAAGCGAAATAATAGTTAAGTGATTTATTTACTAACAATCAACCCTACTTTGTTCCGTGGTCATTTTATTTGAGGGTGCTTGTTCCGTTATTGTGTATCTCTATTTTTGGATCTACCGATCTGAAATCATAAAGAAACAATTTATATTTTTAATTCATAATTCCTGTTTTCCGTTCTCCAGCCCTTTAGTTCTTAGGTTCTAACCCGTTGCTTTTTGACCATATTTAGGGTAGAATTTGGAGTGAGATTTATGAAAAAACAAATTATCGTTATTCACGGCGGGGATTCGTTTAAAACTTATAAAGAATATCTAAATTCTCTTAAAAATTGGGAAGTTAAGATTGATTATTTTCGACCTCGAAAAGATTGGAAAACCACCCTTCAGGATGAACTGGGAGAGAAGTTTGATGTTCTTTTGCCCCGCATGCCCAATAAATCAAACGCCAAATTTATTGAATGGAAAATCTGGTTTGAGCGGATGTTTCCCTTTTTAAACAAAGAAGTTATCCTAATTGGCCATTCCCTCGGTGGGATGTTTTTGGCCAAATATCTCTCGGAAAACGATTTTCCAAAACATATTAAACAATTACACCTCGTGGCTGCACCGCATAATAAAACAGGTGATATTGCTGATTTCCTTATCCCAAAATCTTTGAATCGTTTAAGCAAACAAGCAGAAAATATTTATTTTTACTACAGCCAAGATGATAGAATCGTTCCAATTACAGAAATGAAAGAATACAAAAAGCAACTGCCAAACGCCCAATTCTTCATTTTTAAAGATCGTGGCCATTTCAAACAGGAAAAATTCCCGGAGCTTATTAAGTTATTAAAAACTAAATACCCCAACTCTTAAAAAACAACTGCAAAAACAACTGCGTTCTCGAAACAAGAATCTACTTTTAAGAAAGCCAGGACTTGCTTTTTGACCATATTTAGGGTAGAATTTGGGATTTTTTTAAAAAAAGAGCGCGGGCTCACATTTGCTTTCGCATTTGCAAGTACGCGCTTTAGACAAGGAGGGTTTCTCGTCCTTGTTGCATGGCGATCGTCTCATCAAGCGTCTGCCGCCTGATCTTGGCGCTGGCGAGCGATTCCATGAATCTGCGCTGAACGGGATGTGAAACACTCATGGATCGGTGCCACTGCTCGAGGCGTAGCAGGCACTTTTCTGGCTTCATGCTGGAGAGACTGTTGCGGACAGCAACGGGGATGAGCAGATTCAACGAGGGTACGTGGTAGTGCACCATCCTTGCCTGATCAGGAGGGAAGATGAGGTGTGAGCGTGGTGGCTCATACCCGAGTTGGCGGAAGATACGGATATCCAACCACTCAGTGTGCAGCTCATACGTCCAGTGCAGGAAAGAGAGATGGCCGGCGAGCGCTGCTCGAGCGATTTTCTCTTCTCTCTCGCAGGTTAATGCTGCCACCATCTCCTCGATGTCGTTTTCCGTCGGTGGTATCCTCTTTGGCCTGATGATGTCAGCGATGACACAGATGGCGAAGTAGAGAGGCACCGACTGGATTGCCCAGAAGACGAAGTGGTTGTACTCGTGGAGATAGGTACCCAGAGCGGGCGGCATCCACTGGCCGTAGGATTGGGCGTACTTTCCCATCCCCTCTTGGCTGAAGACGAAACCGGGTCCCATGAAGACAGGTTCGCTTTCGAAGCTCCCGTCAGGATGGAAGACTGTTGGCTTTGGCACTTCGGTCACTGCCGCCATCAGAAACTTGCTTGTTGGGCCCGGTGATTCCTGGCCTCCACTGTCGGCGAACTTCTGGCTGCGGAAGCTGCCTTCGTTGAGGTACAACTGGTCCGCTTCTTCGACGAGGTGGAAGAGTCTGCCTCCGAGTACCCGGTCATAGGCCCGTTTGAGGGCCTTGCGGTTCCGGCTGATCTCGCGATGGAACTCTTCAAGCTCACCAAAGTACGGGAACATCGCTTAGCCCCCTTTCAGGTTCAGAGTATCACGATTCAGACTTATTATTACAATAATAAAATCATTTTGTCAATAAGATTGATA
>JAPLVI010000123.1 GCA_026397195.1 Candidatus Berkelbacteria bacterium
TGGCGGCGGCGGAGGTGGAGGAGGAATGATTATTGCTCAAACTCCCACACTAAGCGCCGCTGCCCAAAAGGTTGATGCGAACAAAGATGGCAAAGTTGATGTTTTGGATTTCAACTCTTTGATGGTCAACTGGGGCAGCACTACGGTTGGCAATGTCGCCGATTTCAACAGCGATGGCAAGGTTGATATTATTGACTTCAATATGTTAATGGTAAACTGGACAAAATAAAGATATGAAAAATAATGTGTTAAAAATTTCGTTAGTAATGTTGGGCGTAATGGTCTTGGCAACGCCGGTATTGGCGGCAACGATTGTTTCTTTTTCCCCGGCCAATGTCAGTATAAGTCAAGGCAAAACTTTCAACGTGACAGTTGCAATAAATCCTCAGGGAGTTAGCAACTACACTGCAAAAATTCAATTGGATTACCCGGCCGATGTCCTTGAAATAAAATCATTCACTCTTGGGAGCAATTGGATGGCTTTGGCGCAGCCCGGCTATGATTTGATTGATAATACTAATGGCGTGTTGATTAAAACAGGCGGCTATCCGGGCGGGCTTTCTTCTTCCGCCACTTTCGGCACAGTTTCTTTTTATGCCAAAAAAGCGGGAAGCGGGGTTATTAAGGCAGGAAACGGTTCTTTAGCGCTTGATGCAAATAACCAGAATGTCTTCAGCGGAACTCCGGAAGTGGCATTTACCGTGACTGCAGTCGCGCCCGTTGCTCCGAGCCAGCCAGCGGTTCCAGCTCCGGCCGTAACTCCAACCACTCCAGTCGCACCGACACCACAGCCAACTGCCCAACAGCCGGTAACGCCAACAGTAGCCCCAACTTCGCTTGCAGCGGCCATAGGCGGCATTCTAACGCTCGGAACCGGCAACGTATGGGTTGGTATTCTTGTAGGACTTGTAATTCTCGCAATTGTAATTTATGCGATATACGTGCTCGTCCAGAAAAAGCGGAATAATCTTGGAGAGAAAATTTACTAAAGACTCAGATTACCGTCTGCTTTAAGATTTTTAGTTTTATCTTTTTCCCGCCTGCCAGCGCCTGAGCGCAGCGATGGCGGGCAGGTAATCGCGTGAAAATAGGCGGCTGCGGCTATCATGGCCGCGTTGTCGGTTGTATATTTCGTAATGGGTAATAAGTAATTCGTAATAGGTAATTCTTTTTTAATTTTTTCGCCGAGTTGGGTGCGTAACTCGTTATTGGCCGCCACACCGCCACCCAAAATTATTGTTTTAACTTTAAATTCTTTCGCGGCGCGCAAAGTTTTTTTAATAAGCACATCAATCACCGCCTGTTGAAATTCGCGGCAGATATTAGTCTTAAGTAACCAGTCATCAGTAGTCAGACCTTTTTGTTTTAAATCTTTTAGTAAATATAAAACCGCGGTTTTAAGACCGGAAAAGCTGAAATCATAATCTTTGGAATTAATCATTGGCCGCGGTAATTTAAGGACCGACCTTGCGGTTTCCGCAAGGTCGGTCCTTGCGGCAAGTTTCGCGATCTCCGGACCGCCCGGGTAGGGGAGACCCAGCATTTTCGCCACTTTGTCAAAGGCCTCGCCAGCCGCGTCATCTCTGGTCGCGCCAATAACTTTATACTTCAACCAGTCTTTAATTAGTACAAGTTCCGTGTGCCCGCCACTAACCAGCAACGCCATTGCAGGAAACTCTATTTTTGAGATTTGAGATTTGAGATTTGATTTTTCTTTCAGTAGTACTGAAAGAATATGTCCTTCCATGTGATTTATCCCGATAATTTTGAGATTTGAATTTTGAGATTTGAGATTTTTATATAGTTCTTGCGCGAAATTTATACCTGTCCAAAGGCATGGCTCCAAACCGGGGCCTGTTGTAACGGCGATTAAATCAATATCTTTGAGATTTGAGATTTGAGATTTGAGATTTACGAAACCAGCCTTCTTCAAAGCTTTTTTTAATACGATTGGCAGGTTTCGTTGGTGCTCGCGTTTGGCGAGATTGGGCACTACCCCGCCCCATTTGGCATGAATTTTCACTTGGGAGGCGACAATATTAGAAAGAATCTCGAACTTATTTTTGTCCGCCTTAAGCACACTAATGGCTGTTTCATCGCAAGAAGTCTCTATGGCAAGAATAATCATAAAACTAATTATAAATTAATGGTCCAAAATAAAAAGGGGCGCCTCCGCCTTGTGGACTTTGGCGCCCGGCCCCTTTGATCTACCGACCGATTCGGCTGGAGCTGGTCTGGCTCCAAATTAAATTAAAAATATCAAATCCTCACAATAAGTCAAGTTTAAAGATGTGGATAAGTTTATAAATAATACTAAAAAATGGCTTAAAACACCGGGAATTTTTTAAAATTGTTATTTTTCTATATTAGTGTATAATTCCCGGTATGAAGATACATTTACCCAACGGGGCATTTTTAGGGAATATTGATCAATTTATACAAGGATTTGATCCAAATGATCCCACAAAACTTTCAATAACTGCTGTAGACAATTGGATGTGGCTTCATCCAGTAGTTCTAAGTATGATTGCATCGCTTACTGTTGGTTTAAATAGAAAAAATATAACTTGTCAGCAAATTAAAGCGAGGTCGGGACATTATCTTGAAAGGATGGGTCTTTTCAATTTTTTAGGGATTGATTCTGGTATGAAAATTTCAGAACATGATCCATCTGGAAGATTTATTCCCTTAACTCAAATTACCGATTCTGGCGGGCTGACAAAATTTATTACAGAAATGATACCAATGTTACATCTTTCTCCTCAACAAGCAGAGCCGATTAGATATATTGTTAGTGAACTTGTAAGAAATGTTTTAGAACATGCTGAAACAGAATATGGGGCATTTCTTTGTGCACAGTATTATATAAAAAGTAATACTATAAGATTGGGCATTGCGGATACTGGAATAGGTATAAGAAAAAGTTTGAGTCGTTCTCATTCTACTACTGATGATATTGATGCAATTAAATTAGCTCTAATGCCCGGAGTAACAGGGACTACACACAGAGAAGGTGGAACCGCTCTTAATGCTGGGGCGGGGCTATTTTTTATTAAATCTATCGCTTACACTAACCGTAACTTTTTTATTGTTTATAGCGGTACTGGAATGTACAAACTTTTACGCAAAGAAAAGGTCGAAGGATTAGTTTTACATGCTAATCCATACCTTGATAAACATTCAGAAAGAAATGATTTATCAAAGTGGGGTGGAACAGTCATTGGAATTGATATATCATTAGATTCAACAAGCGAATTCACCGTCCTCCTTGATCTTATTAGAGATACCTATTCTCGGGCCATTAGAGAGAGAAAAAAAGAGAGATATCGAAAACAAGCAAAGTTTATATAAATATAGTATATAATTAAACAATTATGCTTAATATAAAATTGTCCGATTTTACTGAATCATTCGCCG
>JAPLVI010000087.1 GCA_026397195.1 Candidatus Berkelbacteria bacterium
TTTTGCCCGACCACCCCTTGCTCAATAATCAGCTTACTCTTGGTCAAAATATGCTTGAACTTGGACTTTTAATTCGGGATACCAATAACGATCTCAATACACTTTTAGATAGCGTGACAGATAACCAGTCGCAAGGGGAGAATTTATTGCAAAAAGTAAATAATTTAAAACCGATAATTACAAGAATTGAAGATCGAGTAAATCGAGCCGACATAATTCTCAAGGCCAATCAAGATGTTAAAAAAAACCTAGGAGCCGTGACTTATTCTAAAATTGCTGACATTATTGATAAATCAAAGATTGAACTTGATAAAATTGAGAAGGTTATAGATGTCTTCCCGTTAATTTTAGGTACTAATGGTGATAATAATTATTTAATCCTCTTCCTTAATAATGCCGAGATGAGGCCAGGGGGAGGATTTCCGGGTAATTATGGCATTATCTCGTTTCAAGATAACCAGTATAAAGGGATTAATATTGACAATATCTATAATCTTGATCGATTAGAAAGAAGTGAGATAGATAAGATATGGAAAGATGCGGCAAATGGGACTGACCCGAGAATTGAAGCAGGATTACCAACGAACCTTTATCTTCCTAAGCCAGTTGATGAAGTAACTGATAGGAAATCATGGCTGATGTTCTCTTCTAATTGGAATTTAGATTTTCGAAATAATGCTCAACGCGAGATCTATTTATATAAAAATTTTTATCATCAGGACGATGTTAATGGAGTAATAGCTTTCACCCCCAATACTGTGGAAGAAATACTTGGAATTGTTGGTCCAATCAAAATGGATGATTACGGAGTGGAAATAAATAAAGATAATTTTCGGCCTGTTATGGAATTCAAGATAGAACTTGATAATCCCTATAAGCGGGAGCAACGATACGATATTAACCCCAAGCAAATTTTATCTGATTTTGGGCCCAAGTTGATGGACAAAATTTCTAAAGCTGATTTAGGTCAGAAAATAAAGATATTTGAGGCAGTTTTAAATGGTACGAAGAAAAAAGAAATATTATTTTACCACAACGATCCCAAAGTTGAATCAGTAATCTCCGAATTTGCTGCTGCAGGTGAGATAAAAAATCCTGATGGTGATTTCCTGGGCATTGTTCAAAGCAATATTAATGCGATGAAAAACGGTCGCATCATTGACACAAGAGCGAGCTTGAAGAGTGAAGTCAATTCATTGGGTTTTGCCATGGATGAACTTTCTTTAACTATAATTAATAATGAATCCTCCCCTGGGTATATGCATGGCCGAGAAGAAAGCTATTATGAAATTTTAGTGCCCCTAGGTTCAAGGGTTAGAGAGGCAAAATTAGAAGGAAAGGATTTTATTGGAGAGATTGATTATTTTGAAGAAGCAGGTCATACAATTCTTGGCTTTAGAATTGGACTTGACCCGGGTGAGGCTAAAAATGTAATGATTAAATATCAGGCACCTATTTCTGGATACACAGATCACGGTTATAGTCTGGATGTCTTTAAGCAGGCAGGTGCTAAACCAATTGAATTTAGTGGAGAGATAAATTTTGAAAAGAATAGTCAAAACTTGAACAACCCTTTGATATTTAAAAGGGCAATTGATTCAGATTTTATTATTAAGAATTGAATTAATATAATTAGACTTATCCTAGAGAGGCCGATCCTAGAAGTAAACTCAATCAATAGATCCGCCTCTTTTTTCGTTTTTGATACCTTTACAATAGATCAAAAATATGATATAATTTATTTATACTGGTTAATTAATCTAGAAACAAAAATGAAAAAACAAAAACCGATTTTTTTATTTTCAGGTTTGATTGTCTCGGTTGCCCTTCTAAGTTCAGTAACAATTGGAGGGGTAAATATTAATACCAATGCTTTTGATAATGCTTACCATAAAGTTGCCAATTTTATTATCTCAAAAGAAAATTATTTGCGTGATTGGTTTAGCGGTAAATTTGGCGCCTCTGCTGATGAAAGAAAAATAAGAGAGCCTCAATTAAATAAAGTACCCTTTGATATTAAAGCTATAAATTCCGATATAGAACCATATATTTTACCCCAAAATGAGGAAAATAAGGTGATGATTATTATTATCCCGGGAAAAAGTAACTGGGAAAGACAGGAAGAAGCGAGAATAAAGGCAGCTGAAGAAGAAGCCAGAAAGAAAGCGGAAGAGGAAAGAAAGAAAAAACAGGTTCAAGTGGAGGATACAGGTAGTTTTTGCGGTGATCCAGGTTCGCGTTACATTGAATTAGATCTATCCTCACAGCGCCTCGCTTTATGTAATTTTGGTAAAACAGAAGGAGTCTTCCCCATATCTTCAGGTTCAAGACAATACCCTACTCCTACCGGCCATTTCCAGATCAATTCAAAGACTTTACGCGCCTATTCCTCAATGTATAATCTCTATATGCCTTATTGGAACTCTTTTATAGGTAACTCTTACGGTATTCATGAGCTTCCTGAATATCCTAATGGTTACAAGGAGGGGGCGAATCTTTTGGGGCAGGCTGTTTCGCATGGCTGTGTTAGATTAGGAGTAGGTGCGGCCGCCACGGTCTATAATTGGGCACCAGTCGGTACTCCAGTAGATGTTCATCTGTAAGAGTTAATTTTTATCATCTCTGGCTTAACATCACGGGCGTAAGCCCGTGGATACAAGCCAGCCCGTAGCGACCCAGCTCTTTTCACGGAAAGGGCTGGGAGCGGAGGAGATGTCGAACTGGCCGAGGCGTCAGGCCGAGGATACCACGGACGTCAGTCCGTGGTAGTTCATAAAAAATGAGGGCGCTTCCCTCATTTTTAGTTTGCTTTACATTTTAAAATATGCTAAAATTACTCTGTCTTTATGGATTCAGATATTAAGGAAAAAGTGGGACACGTGAGTCCTAAGGTTGTAATACCTATTTTTGTTGTTATCCTATTGATACTTGGAGCAGGTCTAGTCTATGCCTACAACCCTGATAATTTTAGGATGGCGGCTGATTCCGTTTCTCTAATGGCCAAAGATTCAACCAATAGATATCTGCCCAAAGTAGCGGCAAAACTGGGTACTGCGATCAAAGAAGATACTTCGACCTTCGGCGGCAAAGGAATTCCGGATGAACCAAAAAAAGAGAATAACGTGGTTCTTCCTGAAATTTCAAAAGCAGTTGTTATTATCTATCCCACCCAGACTGATAAAAGCAAGGGAAATGCGGGAACACCACCGGTCTATGTAGGTAAAGCGATTGAGTTAGACTTATCTTCCCAACGTATGTTTATCTGGGAGAATGGGCAACTTATTCAAAGTTGGGTAACCTCAACCGGAAAACCAGAAAAACCAACTAAACAAGGCAATTTTAAGATTCTTTCTAAAATGAGATGGGCTTATGGTTCCTCGCCAGAGGGCGATCAATGGGCCATGCCTTATTGGCTGGGATTTTATTTTTCCGGCGGAACAGAAAATGGCATCCATGGATTGCCTTTAATCAATGGTCGCAAAGAAGGAGCAGGGAGCCTAGGTATTCCTGTCTCGCATGGTTGTGTCAGAGTCGCTGATTCAAACATTGAATGGCTGTATAGCTGGGCTGAAATTGGTACGCCAGTTATTGTCCACAAGTAGACAAAATAGACTTATTTTTTTTCTAATATATGGTATAATGGAATCAGATTAAGGGGGTAAAAATAAGGGGATTTTAACCCTATTTAGTTTTAATTTTTGTCGAAAAATGATTGTCATTCCGTGCTTGACACGGAATCTATATATAGATTTCTGCTGAAGTTTATCCCGTACTGGGCTCCCGCTTTCGCGGGAATGACAGATACGGGGCAGGAATGACAGCAGGGAAAATTATGGCAGCCCAAAAAGGACATAAATACGACGCCACCTCAATCCAAGTTTTAGAGGGTTTGGAGCCGGTAAAGCTTCGACCAGGAATGTATATTGGTTCAACCGGCAAAACTGGTCTCCATCATCTTGTTTGGGAAGTGGTTGATAATGCCATTGATGAAGCGATGGCTGGTTTTTGTAATAAAATTATTGTCATCTTAAACAAAGATGGTTCATGTTCGGTTGAGGACAATGGTCGAGGTATTCCCACCGGTATTCATAAACAGACTAAAAAATCAGCTCTCGAGACAGTATTAACCACCCTTCATGCTGGAGGCAAGTTTGATGGTGGAGGCTATAAGGTCTCGGGAGGCCTGCATGGTGTGGGTGTATCGGTCGTTAATGCCCTTTCTGATTGGATGGAAGCGGAAGTAAAACGTGAAGGTAAAATTTTCTTCCAGCGCTATGAAAATGGCGGTAAACCCAAAGCTGATGTCAAATCAATCGGCAAAACTAAAAAAACCGGGACAAAAATTACTTTTTTGCCCAGCACTAAATATCTGGAAACGATTGAATTTGGTTGGGAGACAATTATTGATCATCTTCGTCAGCAGGCGTATCTGACTAAGGGTGTGACCATTTCGGTTAAAGATGATAGAGAATATAAAGAAGAAACTGAGACCCATCCTAGGGTTTATAATTTCCATTTTGAGGGCGGGGTTAAATCTTATGTTGACCATCTTAATCGGGGGAAAGAGCGTCTTTCTGATATTATCTACATTGAAAAAGAAGAAAATGGCATTCAAGTTGAAGTGGCGATCCAATATACTGATGATTTTAATGAACATATTTATACCTTTGCCAATAATATTTATACCACTGAAGGAGGAATGCATTTAACTGGTTTTCGTTCCGCCCTGACAAGAATTATTAATGATTATATTAAGAAGAATGATCTAGCTGACAAGAAAGATAAAGGGGTGATGGGCGATGATGTGCGCGAGGGTTTAACGGCAGTTATTTCGGTTAAACTTCAAAATCCTCAATTTGAAGGTCAAACCAAGTCGAAATTGGGTAATCCTGAGGTAAGAACGACAACTGAAACAGTTGTTGGCTCGGAACTATCTGCTTATTTTGAAGAACATCCAACCGATGGTCGCTCGATTGGCGACAAATCATTACTCGCTGCTCGGGCGAGACGAGCGGCTAGAGCGGCACGTGAAACAGTTATTCGTAAAGGGATTTTGGATGGATTTGCTTTACCCGGAAAATTGGCTGATTGTTCTTCGCGTAGACCCGAAGATTCAGAATTATTTATTGTTGAGGGTAATTCTGCCGGAGGTACGGCTAAACAAGGCCGTGATCGCCAATTTCAGGCGATTCTGCCCCTTCGTGGTAAGATCCTGAATGTTGAGCGCACTCGTCTTGATAAGATGCTTGAAAACACTGAAATTAAGGCCTTAGTAATGGCCTTAGGTATGGGGATTGGTGAGGAGCAGGAAATTTCAAAGGTTAGATATCACAAAATAGTAATTATGACTGATGCTGATGTTGATGGGGCTCACATTCGAACGTTACTTCTTACTTTCTTTTTCCGTCATTTTCCGGAAATTATAAATAAGGGATATTTATATATCGCCCAACCACCGCTTTATAAAATCACTGCTGGTAAAGATTCTCACTGGATTTTTAATGATGAAGCCAAAGACAAGTTGATGAAAGAATCATCAGACAAAAAGATTTCGATCCAAAGATATAAAGGCTTGGGTGAAATGAACCCGGAACAGCTTTGGGAAACGACGATGAACCCTGATGATCGAACGCTTCTTCAGGTTGCGGTTGAAGATTCGGAAGAATCAGATGAGATTTTTTCCATGCTGATGGGGGATGAGGTTTTACCGCGCAAAAGATTTATTCAGACTTACACTAAAAAAGTGCAAAATTTAGATACTTAATATGCCAAAAACAGAAATAAAAAACGGCAATGGGGGAAATGATATTCGCTTTGTTGAAGCGGAGATGAAGCAATCTTATCTTGATTACGCAATGTCAGTCATTGTTTCTAGGGCTCTTCCTGATGTACGAGACGGTTTGAAACCAGCGCACCGCCGCGTTCTTTTTACGATGCATGAAATGGGGTTGAAAAGCACGGCCAAATTTAGGAAATGTGCCGCTATTGCCGGCACGGTGGTGGCTCATTATCATCCCCATGGGGATGTTGGAGTTTATGACACCCTGGTCCGATTGGCGCAGGATTTTAATATGCGTTATCCCTTGGTCAATGGTCAAGGCAATTTTGGTTCTCTCGACGGCGACGAGCCGGCAGCGATGAGGTACACCGAAGCCAAGATGAAGCGCATCGCCTCAACTCTTCTTTCTGATATTAATAAAAATACGGTCGATTTCGAACCAAACTATGATTCGACAAGGCAGGAGCCAAAAGTACTGCCCGCGCGTTTCCCAAACCTTTTAATCAACGGTACTGTTGGCATTGCTGTGGGCATGGCAACTAACATCCCGCCGCATAACTTAGGGGAAGTAATTGATGCCACTGTTTATCTTTTGGCTCATCCCAACGCCGATGTTGAAGATTTGATGAAGTATGTTCAAGGTCCTGACTTCCCTACCGGCGCCAATATTTATGATATTAAATCAATCTACGAGGCTTATGCTACGGGCAAGGGCAGTATTGTTATGCGCTCCAAGGCTTCGATTGAAGAGGGCAAACGCGGCGCTTTTCGTATTATTGTCACTGAAATACCTTATCAGGTGAATAAAGCCGGAATTTTAGAAAAAATTGCGGTTTTGGTTAAGAGTAAAAAATTAAAAGGAATTGCTGATATTCGTGATGAGACTGATCGCTCGGGTATAAGGATTGTAATTGAGCTTAAAAAGGATGCCTATCCGCGCAAAATTTTAAATCAGCTTTTCAAATTTACTCAATTGCAGGAGACTTTTCATGTTAATATGCTGGCGCTTGTAGATGGCTTGCAGCCCCAAGTTTTAACTCTTAAAGGAATCCTTTCTGAATTTATTAAACATCGACATGAGGTTATTGTTCGCCGCACCAAATTTGAACTAGAGAAAGCGCAAGCCCGACTTCATATTTTAGAGGGTTTGCGTATTGCGATTGACCACATAAACCAAGTCATTGCGACGATCAAAAAATCAGCTAATCGCGATGCAGCCAAAATTAATCTAACTAAAAAATTTAAACTATCAGAACTGCAAGCCGATGCCATTCTTGATATGCGGTTAGCACAACTTGCTGCCCTTGAACGAAAACAAATTGAGGATGAATATAAGGCGACTATTAAATTAATAAAAGAATTGAAGGCAATTCTCGCCTCGGAGAAAAAAATCAAAGAGGTTATTAAGCAGGAGCTTCTGGAAATTAAAGAAAAATACGCCGATGCCCGTCGTACCAAAGTCTATAAAAAGGCAGTTGATGAGTTGGGTACGGAGGACCTGGTGCCCAATGAACCGGTAATTGTCAACATCACTAAATCGAATTACATCAAACGAATGCCTATTTCGACCTATAAATCCCAAGGTCGAGGCGGTAAAGGCGTAATTGGTATGGAGACCAAGGAAGAAGACAGAGTGGAGCATATTCTGGTCACTTATACCCACAATCCGATTCTTTTCTTTACTAATAAGGGCAGGGTTTTTGAAACTAAAGTTTATGAAATTCCTGAAGCGACACGCCAGGCAAAGGGACAGGCGATTGTTAATATCTTAAATATCTCGCCCGAAGAGAAGGTGACGGCAGTCATCTCTCTGGCGGAAGAATTGCACGCTAAATACTTATTAATGGCGACAAGTCAAGGAATAGTAAAAAAGACCAAGGCCTCCGAATATCAAAATGTCAGAAAATCAGGACTGGTTGCGGTTGGGCTTAAAGATAAGGACGAGCTGGTTTGGGTCAGGTCGACGACTGGTCAAGAAGAAGTTATTATTGTCACCGCCAATGGGCAATCCATTCGTTTTAAAGAGACAAATGTCAGGTCTATGGGTCGAAGTGCTTCTGGCGTGCGCGGCATCACTTTAAAAAAAGAAGATAAAGTGGTGGGTATGGATGTGATTGGCGCCGTTAACTTCGCCACAAAAAAAAGCGCCACCACCGCTAAGGCACTAGTGACAGAAAAAGGAATCGAGGAATCAGAAGCCCAAGCTCTTTTGGCTGAAACTAGGGAAGAACGCAAGGCCAAAAATTCCGATTTATTTATTACCACCGAAAATGGCTATGGCAAAAGAACAAGTCTCCCTCTATATAAAGTTCAGGGTAGGGGCGGTTCAGGTATTAAAACGGCTAAGGTGACTGATAAAACGGGTAAAATTGTGGCCACTAGAATAATACCAAGAACGGCCAAGGGTGATTTGATGATAATTTCCAAAAAAGGGCAGACGATTAGAATTCCAATTTCTAGTGCGCCGCGGTTAGGCCGAGACACGCAGGGAGTCCGCCTAATGCGTTTGAATGCTGGAGATGGTGTTGCTTCGGTTTCCTATCTGCCGCTGGTTGTAATTGAGGAAGCTAAGGCACCAAAGAAAGTAGAAAAAAAGAAACCGCAGAAACCTAAAGCTTCAAAACCAAGAAAAACAGCCAAAAGAACTCAAAAAATAGCTCCCAGAAAGAAAACTCCAAGAGGACGGGGAAAAAGATAATATTTCAGAAAGAGACCCTGGAGGGGTCTTTTTTTGACGAAAAAGATAAAATATGGTAAGATATTTGCGAAACTGAAGGACTTAACAACTAAAAGACTGAAGAACAGAGAACTCACAAAGTGGTTGTTCATGGGTTCTTAAGTTTATAAGTTTTTTAATTATTCACTATGGCTGTTAAATTTTCCGAATTATCCAAAAAATTAAAGATGACTAACCTCGAGCTTCGCCGCGCGATTAAGAAGCTCGGTATTGATGTTCCTCCCCGTGCGGCGATGATTCGCAAAGAAATAGCGGAAAAAATACTTGATGGATTAGGCTATAAGAAAAAAGAAGCCAAAGTTAAAAAACCTAAAAAAGAAAAAGCTAAAAAAGGATTAAAAGAAGGGATGATTGAGCTTCCCAAAGTGATGACGGTTAGAGAATTTGCCTCCATTATGAAAATTTCGGTCAGTGAAGTCATAACTTCACTTTTGAAAAACGGGCTGATGATTACTATCAATGAGAATATTGATTATGAAACAGCGGCGATTATTGCCAGCGATTTTGGGTTAGAAGCAGTCGCTGAAAAAGAGAAAGAAAAAGAATTACCCGAACAATATCTGGATAAAAAAGAAAATTTAACTCCTCGGTCTCCGGTTGTAGTCGTTATGGGACATGTTGACCACGGCAAAACAACACTTTTGGACAGCATCAGGAAAACAAAGGTAGTTGAGGGAGAATCCGGCGGAATCACCCAGCATATTGGCGCTTACCGGGTTTTGGTTAAAAGTAAAGACAAGAAAAAAGGCGAGCGATATGTTACTTTTCTTGATACTCCCGGGCATGAAGCTTTTACTATGATGCGAGCTCACGGCGGACGCTTGGCCGATATTGCTATTTTGGTTGTGGCAGCTGATGACGGAGTAAGGCCACAAACAATTGAAGCGATTGACCACATTAAAGCATCCGGCGTGCCAGCGGTGGTGGCGATTAATAAAATTGATATGCCTGGAGCTGATCCGGAAAGAGTCAAAAAAGAACTATCAGAGAATGGCTTGCCGGTTGAAGGTTGGGGAGGCAATACTCCCTCAGTCGCCGTTTCAGCCAAAAAAGGTGAACACATAGATGAATTATTGGAAGTTTTGCTTTTAGTAGTTGATATGAACGATCTTAAGGGTGATCCAACAGGCCTTGCGCGGGGGTTGGTAATCGAATCAAGGATGCACAAGGGTTCAGGTCCTCTGTCTTCGATTTTGATTCAAAAAGGGACATTAAGCCAGGGTGATATTCTGGTGGCGGGCGATGTCTGGGGTAAAATTAAGCGGATGGAAAATGAGCTTGGTGAAAAAATGAAAGAAGCTACTCCTTCGATGCCGGTAAGGATTTTGGGATTATCCGGCGTGGCCCGGTTTGGGGATCTCGCGCTTGAAATGAAAGATGAAAAAGGAGCTAAAGATATTATCAAAGAGCGGGAACGGGAAAAAGCTGCCAAAACGATCGGTGAGCTCGGCATGGCGGAAGCAGCTAAATCCATTCGTGAAGGTAAAGCCAAATCACTAAAGCTAATCATCAAAACTGATGTGGCTGGTTCTTTAAAAGCGATTAAAGATTCAGTTGTCGGACTTTCGACAAAGGATGTTAAGGTTGAGGTGGTTGGTCAAGGAGTAGGTGAGGTCTCGGTTTCAGATATTGAGCTTGCCCGTGCCTCCGATGCGGTGATTGTGGCTTTTAAAGTAGGGACAAATTTATCCGCTAAAAGGCAGGCTTTACAGGAAAAAATAAAAATCTCAAGTTATGAAATTATTTATGAATTAATTGATGATATTGCGGCCGCGCTTGAAGGTTTACTTGAGCCGGAGATTATTGAAGAAGATACGGGCAAAGGAAGAATTCTTAAGATTTTTAAGCATCATCGCCGCGATAAAATTATTGGCGCAAAAATTACTTCGGGTTATGTTTCAGTTGGAACTTTGGTGCGTATTAAACGCGAAGGTAAATTATTAGGTGAGGCGGAAATTAAAAATTTACAACAAGCGGAAAATAAAGCGGAAAAAGTTGAAGCGGGGAATGAATGCGGTCTAAATTTAGTCGGAGAAGTGGAAGCAAAAGAAGGCGACCGGCTTGAGTTCTATAAAAAAGTGGAGAAAGTAAGAAAGATTAAAAGAAGTTAAACTCTTATTTAAGGTGAGACCCGCCGTCGCTCTTACTGTGCAACCTATTACATAGTGTACGCACAGTGCGAGCTTTGGCGGGTTAATCTCTTGTCGCAGCGCGCCAAATAGATTAAAAAAGGCGCTCTGAGACTGATTGCGGGGTGGTTCTTGCGAACCAGTCTCAGGGCGCCCGTGGGGCTTGGTTGCGTGGGGTGATCGACGAGATCATCAGATTCTCACCAGGCGGTGTTTCTGGCATCCTTGCTTTGAAGATCACGGATCACCCCCCCGATCTGGGCAGTGGCATACGGCGTACAGGTGGTTGTGGATACGCGAGACTCTCTGGCGGCGCGCTTGACTTTCGTCTTGTCGTGCTTGGGGAGATTGCCATCGATCAGGACATGCTGCGCTTCTCCGCTCCTGATCTTCTGGCAGGCGTCATCACAGTCAGGGGCGTAGACAATCTCCCAGCAGTTACTGCATTCCTGTTCGATACGCATGGCGGCCGACGACCAGTCGGCTTCGCGGCCGACCACGAAGAGGGTAAGCTCCTGTCTCTTTCTCATTCAGGCCTCCTTGCTTAGTCGTCTTGCAGCAGCCGGTGGATGAGTGCCATGCGGAGCGGAACCCCATTGGCTGCCTGACGGAAGTAGGCGGCTTTCTTGCGCGTGTCGACGTCCGGGTCGAGTTCGTCCACCCGTGGAAGCGGGTGCATCAACAGGACATCGGGATTCACCTGCTCGATGAGCGTGTTGTTGACGCGGAACTTGGGCCGTTCCGCCTGTAGCTGCTCGAACAGGTCCGGCTGGCTGTCACGGAAGCGCTCTGCCTGAATGCGAGTGATGTAGGCCACGTCGACGCCCTCGAGTCCGGCCTTTAGGTCAGCGACGCAACCCTTGAAGCGGCAGCGCGTGCTGAGCCATTGGCAGAGTTCCTCTTGAGGCCAGAGCTTCTCTGGGGCGACGAAGGTCATCTCCACTCCCTCATAGTGCAAGGCGAGTAGCTTGGCGAGTGAGTGGATTGATCGAGCGAAGCGCGGGTCACCAAGGAAGGCAATCTTGAGGCCGTTGAAGTCGCGTGTCTTGAGTTCGCGTTCGAGCGTGAGTTGGTCGAGCCAGCCCTGGGTTGGATGCTCGTCGTCGCCGTTGCCGGCATTGACGAAAGGGATGTTCGAGGCCAGAGCGATCTCTCTCACCGCCTCAACGACAGGGCTGCGCACGACGAGGAAGTCGGTATAGGGCGAGACGATACGACCGGTGTCGGCATCGCTCTCGCCCTTGGCCTTGCTCGTTTGCTCGGCAGCCTCGAAGACGATGGCGGCATCCATGCCGAGGTTCATGGCCGCTCGGCGGAACGAAAGGGCGGTGCGGGAACTTGGCTCGTAGAAGAGCCCAATCATGTCAAGCCCCGTCAAGATGTCGAGTCGACGCGGCCGCGTAAGTTGCGGGACGACGAACTTCATGTGGTATTCGTGCGCCAAGTCGAGGACTTCTCGGGTTTGGTCCGGGTCTAGGTCCTCGACCGACAACAGCTTACGTCCGACGAGTGATGCTGCCACTGCCTAGCCTCCCTTTAGCTTGGCGAGGAGCGCCTTGACGTCGTCCTCTTCGGCCGGGTCGAGGGTGACGAACTCGGTCGTCTCCGCCCGGTCGCCCAGTGCCTCCATGACCAGCGCTTGGTCCGGTTCCGAGACAGTTGTGTCGAAGACGATCATGGCGACGGGGTTCTTATTGACGAATTCCGCCGCTTCCTGGGCAGTATCGTACGTAGCTGAACTCCAGCTGGTTCGGTTGATCTTGGCCATTACGTCCTGGGACTTCTCCCTGTTTCCGACAACGACTACTCGTGGCATGGGATCACCTCTGGTGGTGCGTGGTAACTACTCCTTTGATTATACGAAAATTAGGTTATAAATCAAGCTGATTTTGTCATTACGGGATGATATAATAAATATTAGTGAGATTAGTGAGTAAATTAGTGTTAGTCCTATGTTTGATAATTTTTTCCACTCCGTAACCGAATTGACCAAAATTGACTTTTTTTCTTTTTTTAAGAGAATCGAGGTTTCAGTCCAAAGCCTAGACGTAATGCATAGTCCGCTGATTATTGTAGATATTTTGATTTCCGCCATTCTTTTATATTTCTTCCTCGTCTTCTTAAAAAAAATCCGGGTGCGCAATTTGCTACTTGGGGCAATCGTTTTAATCGGGCTTTATTTATTAGCTTATTTTTTAGATTTGGCACTTCTGTCATTTATCATTAAATATTTCGCTTTATTTTTGGTGGTGGTTGTGCCCTTTTTCCTCACTCCTTCAATGCGGCGGGCGCTCGATCGAATTGAAAGAGAAATAAAAGGCATCCACATTAAAGATATGAGCCGGAGGGATAGGGAAGGAGTGATTGAGGAAATTTCTCGTGCCATGGTTGTTCTTTCTAAAAAACGTGTTGGTTCACTTATTATTTTGGAGAATAAAGATTCTTTAACTAGATTTTTGCATACCGGAGAAAAAATAGAGGCCAAAGCAACTGCTGAATTTTTGACTTTTATTTTTTACCCCGGTTCAAATCTTCGAGGCGGCGGAACGATTATTCGTGGCGACGAAGTAATTGCTGCCGAATGCATTCTCCCCAAAACTAGACGTCATCTATATCTTGATCATATCAGCCCCAGAGATACGGCAGCAGTGGGTCTTTCTGAAATCACTGATGCCCTCTGTTTTGTTACTTCCAAAAAACGCGGTGATATTTCCGTCGCCCATGAGGGAAGTTATATTAATAATCTTGATGCCGAGAGAATACCATTTATTATTGAAACATTACTTGCCGGCAAAGCTGTCAGTAAAAAAATCGATATTAAATAATTAATTATGTTTAAGTATTGGTATTTAAAACTATTAGCCCTTGTTCTTGCCATTCTTTTGTGGTTTGTCGCTTGGGGGCTGGCCTCAAGTGCCAAAGATATTAAAGGGGTGCCGATTAAAGTCAAAAATTTGCGTCCAAATCTGGCTTATGCTTCGGATGTTTATGAAGTTGACCTAAAAGTCGTGGCCAAAAAAGATAAACTAAATGATTTGGAAGCAGAGGATTTTGAAGCGACTCTTGACATGATGTATTGGGAAAAGGGGACATATAACCAAAAAATCGAAATTTCCGCCAAAGGCGGATCCGCCTCTGGCGGAAAAAGCCTAGAAGGTGTTGAAGTAATCTCAATAACCCCTGATAATTTAGTTGTACGGATTGAAGATAAAACGGAAAAAGAGGTCAGAATTGAGGGAGTTTTTGAGGGCATCCCAGCTAAAGATTATCTAGTGGGAAGTTCTAAAATTGAGCCCGAAAAGGTCAAAGCAATTGGACCAAAAAGTGAGATTGATAGTCTAAATAAAGCAACCATACGCATTAAACTGAATGGGGAAAAAGATAGTTTTGTGCGCGACATTGAAATAGAAGCAATCGATTCCCAAGGCAGGAAAATTCGTTCCATTTCCTTTGAGCCCAAGCTCGCCAAAGTAAATGTCTATATTTTTTCTGGTTCGAATAATAAAGCGGTTGGGATTAAACCAAAAATTTCCGGGATTCCTTTGGCTGGTTTTTGGGTTTCGGACGTCACCACCGACCCTGCCACGATTATTATCAACAGCGATACGTTGAAATTATCATCAATTGACTCGGTCGAGACCTCCCTTTATGACATCACCGGTCTTAAAGAAAACAAAGAAGATACAGTTGCCCTTGTTTTTCCGTCGGGGGTGGCCTCGGTGGAAAATATCAAAGAGGTCAAAATCCGCATTGAACTATCTTCAATTGAGATGACACGAGAAATGTATGGCTCGGTAGTCTTTAAAAACACTCCAGCTGGCCACCGCGTAACACGAACTAATCCTGATACGATTCGCGTCGTTGTCTCGGGCCCCTTGAGTCTTACTCGCACCCTTACTTCTTCCAATGTTGTGATTGAAA